>JACMMA010000612.1 GCA_014379275.1 Armatimonadota bacterium
AGAATCGCGCCTACAGCAAGTCGTTTCATTTAGATAAACTCCTTTGAAGAACAGAATCGGGCAAAGTGTCCGGCGACGTACGCGGGGCGTTTCCCGTGAAGCCGTCGGGGCGCCGCATCGCTGCGGTCGCGTTTCGTAGAGCGGCAGTGATTTCTCCGCTCCACCGGTTCAGCGTGGCGTGTTCGTGCACCCAGCGCAAGGCATTGGTTCCGAGTTGGATGCGTAGGGCGACATCGTTCTGCAGGCGCCGGATCGCTTCAAACCAGCCGTCCACATCTCCGACCGCGACGCACAATCCGTTCACGCCGTCGGTGATGATGTCGGTCTGCCCGGTCGTACGGGTGACGATAACCGCTTTGCCCATCGCCATCGCTTCCAGAAGTGTGGTCACCCCGGCCTGGAAGTCGTTCTCATAGAGCGGCACGGCAACGATGGCGGACGCGGCATACAGGTCGCGCAGTTCGTTATAGGCATAGCGTTTCGCGGAAACGTTCGGCGGCAACGTGCGTGCTTCGGTTTCGTTGCGGTGCTTCGACCAGGGCGACGCCGCGGCGATGCGCAGTTCCAGGTCGGGTAAGGATTCCATCGCGGCGATGAGCGTAGGGTAATCACGCCATTCGAGTCCGGCGGCGCAGATCTGTGCCGGATTCACCGGTATCTGCGGGCGCGGCTTGAAAAACTGTTCGTCGGCATGGAACTCGATGCGTCGCAGTTTCTGCGGCGTAATGCGGAGTTCGCTCCGGGCGAAGTCGTGCTGCGTCGTCGCGTAAAGCAATATGCTGTCGATCTGATCGTGCACGCGAAGTGATCCGAAGAAGAGCCGCTTTTTGCCGGTCGAGGGGCGGTGTCCGATGGTTACGTGCGCGGGTCGTCGGCGCTTATTCCGCAGGAGCAGGGCGAGCGGAATCGCGACGTTCTCGCCGTTGGTGAAAATGGCGTCGTATTTCGCGCCGCGAAGAAATCCGACCATGGCGAGCGCGGCATCCCGCCCCGCGAGTCGGCGCGTGAGCCGCACGAGCGGGTGGCTGTCCGCGTCCACTTCGGCGTACCCGACCAGATCGGCGTGGCCCTGCCCCTGACGCAACTCGCCTGCGAGCGCGTGATAATCCATGCGCGGGTGATCGCCGTGCCGCACCGCGTTTTCTACGCCGGTTTTAAGCACACTGGGGATCAATAGCAATGTTTTCATCGTGATTTCCGTTCCGCTGTTTCGGTCAATACTGTCAGCAATCGGGCGTAATTCCGGGTACCGTCGAACCGCTCCTCGGCGATCTGCCGGGCGCGGGTGCTATACCGGTCGCGCAGTTCCGGCGAACTAGCGAGTGTCGCTATCGCCCTGGCGAGCGACCGCGGGTCGTCCGGCGGCACGATGATCCCGGCTTCGCCGTGCCCGACCGCCTCAGACAGCGCGCCGACATCGGTCGTGATTACCGGCAGGCCGGACGCCATCGCTTCCAATACGGCCAGTGGCAGACAATCGGCGCGGGTCGGAAAGACGAACGCGTCCGCGTCGGCGTACAACCGCCGCAGGGCGTCGCAGTTCGGACCTAAGCCGCGGTGAATCGTAACCGGCGCGCCCGAGGGCAGATTCACCGCGCTACGGGTCACCACATGAAGGTGCGCCGATACGCCGGCGGGCAGGTGTTCGGTCAACGCGCATAACAGCGTGTCGCCGCCTTTGCGTTCAAAGTCACCGCCGACGAAAAGCAGATTCAGCTCACGCTTCCCGCCACCCATCTTTTTGGGGAAGTGCCACCGCTTCAGGTCAATACCGGGCGGGATCACCGTCACTTTCTGCTCCGAGACGCCATAGTCGCTCACAAGCGAAGCTTTCGCCCATTCCGACCATGTCACGAGATGCTTCGCCGCGCGGAACGCCCGTTCATTCACGCGCTTCTTTAACGCCTCAATTGAGGCGTTGCCCGACGCCGTGTGCCCGTAGTGGGTGCCGATCCGGTCGTACTGCAACGGCGTCGCGTCCAGCGAGATCACGGACGGCAGGCGGCGCATCAGCCCCGCGGACAGGAGCGAGGTGACCTGCGTATGAAATAGCGCGGCGTCCAGTCGGCGCGCCGATTTCCGCATCCCAAGGTACGCCCCACAGGACGCCCGGAGCGACCAGTTGGAACGGACGCCGGGAAGACGCGCCAGCATTCCCACGGGCGTGTTCTCGAACGGCACGTCGACAAAGAACGGGCGTACGCCGCTACGGCTTCCGTCGCCGACGAAGTGCTTCAGATTGTCGGCGTGGGTGGCATGCCCGAGCGAATATTCCAGGGCGAAACCGATGTTCATGCCACCACCTCCTTGCGCATTTGTGTCAGGATGCGACCGACATTGTGTCGCGCATCGAAGAAAGACAGGGCGCGTGCACGGGATGCCTGACTCATCCGCTCGCGAAGGGACTGCGATTCGATCAAGCAATCCAGGCGCGAAGCCAGTGCGTCGAAGTCGTCCGGCGCGACCAGCATCCCCGTCTCCCCCTCCGCGACTATTTCCGGGATACCGCCCAGATCGCTACAGATTACCGGCAAGCCCGATGCCATCGCTTCGATCGAAACGAGCGAAAAGCAGTCGGCACGCGTCGGAAGGACAAACAGGTCGCTCTGTTGATACAGGCGCACCAACTCCGGGCTGTTGTTAGCAATGCCGTAATGCGCGAAAACGCCGCGCGGCAGGTCAGACTGAACGTCGCGGGTGACCAGGTGCAACTCCCACGGGGTGCGTACCCGAGTCTGTTTAGCCCAACGCAGGAGCAGGTCTCCCCCTTTGCGGCAGAAATCGCCGCCGACGAAAAGTAAGCGCACGACCCCGTCGTCAGGCTTCTGTTCCGGATCAGGACAGAATAGCGAAACGTCCACTCCCGGCGCGACGGTTGTGACTTTCTCGGGAGATATTCCGTAATCGTCACGCAGGCTTTGGGCGACCCACTCGCTCCAGGCGAACAGGTGCACCGACTCCTGATACAGTCGTGCCGTCGCCTTGCGCTTCCAGCCGCTAAGGAACGCCGCACGGGACGGACCGTAGCCGTACAGTTCCCCCATGCTTTCCATCTGCACCGGGGTCATGTCCATCAGGAGGCAAGCAGGCGCAGTCGAAACCAGGTCCGGGACCGATTTCGCCGCCCATGTCGCCCACAACACGCCGTCCTGTTTCTTGCCACTCATACCGCGGCGGATTTCCCGTATTCCTGCCAGTGTCCCACTAACGCTTTTCGGCACGCCTGGGAGCCGGGCGAGAAGGGGCAGCCGCTCGGCGTCATAGCGGACGGGCACAAACGTCGGCGTGATGGATTCATCGGCGCGCACCACTCGCTCGATATTAAGCGATTGGGTTCGCAGACCAACCTGCTGATCCAACACGAACGCGAAATTATGTGTCATCGGACGGGCATCTCATTTGATTCGGAACTACTCATTACAGAGCCAACTGTTCGTGGCGAATACGGCACAGAGTTCGATGAGGCGAGTGGTAAGGTCGAACTCGGCGCGAACATCCCACCCCAGAATCCGCGCAAGTAATGCCAGTAAGTTTTTGCTCCTACAGGACGCCTACCCCGGAGAATATCCTTCGAGAAGCTACCAATAGCGCGGACATTCTTCTGGAAACATTTAAACGCGTACTGGGGACGAAACTTCCGGCGCAGCACATACGCCCAATATCTACCCTCTCCGGTGCCATTCATCTGATGCACGAAGCGATGATACTCGTCGCCGCGCCGCGCCCCGGCATGATGAATCACGCGCGCTTCATCAGAGAGGTGAACGCGCAATCCGGGCGAACCGGGTAACCCACATAATGCCCGCATCGCATACTCACGTTCGTCATTCCCGGTTAGTGACGATCCGGGTCCCGTGGCAGGATCGAAGCCACCTATAGACTCCACCGTACTCCTTCGCAGGGCCATATTCGCGCCCATACCCATAAGAGCGCAACCTTCGTACCATTTCACAGGGCGTTTCGTCGGAAGGATCGTGTGAGGAATGAACTCCGTCTTGTAATCATAAGTGCTCGGCGGAATGACAGTGCCAAAATACATCGCCAGATCGGGGTACGACAAGAACTCTTGCTCGATCCGCTCCAGCCAATCGTCACAAACCACCACGTCATCATCGGTAATCGCAATGACCTCGCCCGACGCAGCCGCCATGCCGATATTTCGCGCTATGCAAACGCCGCGCGTATCGGTTTTGATATACCGAACCGCGGTATATTTTTCCGTGAACAGTTCCACTGCGGCGCGCGTCGTGTCCGCATCGCTCTGATCGGCAACGATAAGTTCGTCGGGGGGACGCTTACCTTCAAGGATACTCTTCAAGGTTGCTTCAATGAGTGGGCCACGGTTACGGGTGCCGATGACGACTGAGATTTTCATAGGGGGAACCTTTTCGGTAATGGCCGACGCTTCTCGGGATACCTGTGCGCTGTCAAGCAGCCTTAACCGCTCCTGCTAAAGAGAGTATGTTCACAGAATTTTTTGTCGGTACTTCTGTGAAGTTCACAGTAACTTTCGCGCCACAACCTGCCATCAAAAAACCTCCACAGACTGTTGTTCGCGTGCTTGAGCGTTAGTGACTTCATACGCCCTTGCAGGAAATAAGGTATGGCGGAGCGCGTCCCCCCCCCCGATTGCTTTCGCAGCCCCTTCCAGATACCGAACGTTGTAAAGTGCGGAAAGCAGGGCGAATGCCGCCGGATCTTTACCGCTGTTGTAAGCAACTTTGGCACCGGCAAGAAGCGTCGCGCGGATCGGCGCACTTACGAAAGGCGCGGAAAGACAAAGGTCGGCGATGAAACGGGTCGCCCGATTCCGATCTCGGTAGCCATGGCGAACGCGCTCCCAGGTTCGCCCGCCGTCAGCCTGCGCACGGGTTATATCCAGCGAGCCATACGCGAACGGTATTTTTAGCCACCCCTCGAAACTCCGTACCGGGCGGTGAATCCCGACAGCCTGAGCGTCATAACGGAAACGGATCCCGCATTCTTTCTCCAAACGCACGGCGAGTTCGACATCTTCCTGTCGACCAAACGCTTCGTTGAATCCCCCGACTGCTTCAAGGTGCTCGCGCCGTACGGAAGCGTTGCCACTGTAGAAATGGTGCGCTCCTGCCCCTTTCCATACTCCCGCGGCCCATGCGTCGTATTGCTTTTGAAGCATCGCGTGTTCCCATCCGGTCCAGACAGGTTCCGAGGATCGCCGGTCGGGGTCGGGAAGCATCGGCCCGATGACCGCGATATCGGACGCGTCGGCGTGTCCTGCCGCGTGGCGTGACACGAACGAAGCAGTCGGCTCCACGTCATCATCCAGGAAGAGAACGACTTCCCCCCGCGACATTGACACGCCTCGGTTGCGTGCTCGTGCGGGGCCAGCGTTCTCCTGTGCGACGAAGCGGATAGGAAACGGTGCTGACAGGGCGAATTTCTTCATCCGTCGCGCCGTGCCGTCCGTCGATCCGTCTGAGACAACGATGAGTTCCCAGGCCCCTTCGAAATCCTGGCGCATTAAACCGGACAGCATCACTTCGAGTGAGTCGCAACGATTGTACGTGGGCACGACCACGGAGACCTGAAAGTTGGTCATCGCGTCCTTCCTCGCACCAGCGAACGGGACGAGCCACGGGCGAGGAGGTGCATCAGAAACGGCAAATCACGCCCCAGATATCGCTTCGCCAGCCGCTTTGGCTCCCGCCCCATGCGGTAGCACCATTCTAAACCAGCCCGTTGCATCCAGACAGGCGCACGACGTTGTAGCCCCGATGCCATCTCGAACGAGCCTCCGACACCGATACTGACTGGAACGCCGAGACGGTCCTTGTTTTCCAAGATCCACTTTTCCTGCTTGGGCGCCCCGAGCCCGACAAGAAGAACGTCTGGACGGGCCATGTTGATCTGCTGGGTGATTCGTTCTTCTTCTTCAGAGGTCCCGAATCCCTCGAACGAAGGGCAATATGTGCCGGCGATACATGCCGTGGGAAATTTTTGCCGGACGGCGTCCGCGGCACGGGATGCGGCTTCAGGTGCTCCCCCTAGAAAGAACAGACGCAAATCTGTCTGCGCGGACATACGACCAAGCTCCCAGAAGAGATCGCTCCCGGTTACGCGCTCCCGCAGTTGCCGCTCGTTTTTCTGCAAATGCGAAAGCCAGACAATGGGCATGCCGTCAGCGAGAACAAGATCCGCCGTTTCATAAGCGGTGCGAAACACCGGGTCATCCTCAAGCATTGCGAGATGGTCGAGGTTCCCTGTGCAGATGTGCCGAGCACGATCGTTTTGCTGTGCCATCCATGTTATTTTTTGAACTGCTTCCGACATCGTAACATCGTCAAAAGAGACACCCGCGACGGTGATGCAGGTGCGCGTCGCGGCAGGAATGTGACCGGGGTGGGAGAGATTCGGCAGTGCCGATATTGATGGGACTGCTCGCAGTGTGGACATCATTAATACGCTCCTTCCGCCTGTAAAACCGCCCGGAATACGCGGATCAGGATAAAAAAGTCGGTGGTGAGACTGCGCGTCCGAATGTACTCCAGGTCGCTGTCGACCCATTGGTCGAAACTCATCAAAGATCGCCCGCTGATTTCACGCAAACAGATCAACCCCGGGGGCACCGACAATCGTTCCGCCGGGTAGTGAGGGCACGCAGCGATTTCGCTGGGCAGATGGGGACGTGGCCCGACAAGGCTCATATCTCCCACGAACACACTGACAAGTTGGGGCAACTCGTCCAGGGAGTAGCGCCGCAGGATGCGCCCGACAGGTGTGACGCGCGGGTCATCCTTCATTTTGAAGATCGGACCGCTCGCCTCGTTCTGCGAAAGCAAAGTCGTTTTCATCGCGTCTGCGTTGACGACCATGGATCGGAACTTGTAAAAACGAAACAGCTTGCCATCTTGACCGACCCGTTGTTGCCAATAGAAGACCGTTCTTCCGTCCTGTAATAGGATAAGAATGGCAATAATTGCGAATATCGGAAAAAGAAGAACGAGAAGGATCCCCGCAATAGTCACATCCATTACGCGTTTCGCCAACAAATAGTTGGAGATTTTCGCGGAGGGATCCGCACCACCCCTCGCCTGTTGAAACGTGGTGACTCGATACTCTTGCGGGCCGGGTATGCTCGCCCCTTTTCCAACACTGTGCATGAATATAACCTCGACTCTTCCGTTAGTTACTGGCGTACGTGGGGGGTCACCCTCTGGAAAATGGTTGCCTACCCTGTAAGCGGTAGGTTGCCGGGCAGATTGTAACATTTGTGCGAATCCCGTAGTATCTGCGCCAAGAACGAATCGTATTTATAACTTTCGATAGATAAAGATTCGGAAGCAGGCGTGGTATTATTCGGATATTACGGTCAGAAGCGGTCTCGAATCAGGGCGGTCGGAGAGGACTGAAAGTGTTCTAATCTTAGTTGCGATTTACTAACCCAATCCTTTTCGTTCGCCCGATGGCCCTTTCCACGACTGAAACTTAGTGCCTAAATGGCTCCCGAGGCTACCGGATACGCAATTTTACCTGTATACTTGCTTGGCACGTGTTAGGATGCCGGATGCACATCCGACCTTAGAGCGAATATTGCGATTGGTCTACCGGAAGACAGGCTCATCCGCGAGTTTCCTGGATAGCACAGTGAGACTTTTCTCACGGCAGACCGTCCACTCATTGCATAAGACAGTGCTTAGTGCCATACTGACGAATCGTAGTACGCGACGCATATCGATTTCGGTCGCCGACGTCTCAGTAGAGGTGCGCGGGAAGTGGGCAGGCGCATTTCACCTTGGTTTAGTACGGTAGTGTGTGTCCATACACATTCGACGAGATGCGCCGACTGCGGGTCTGCCTCGCCGATTCAGCAATATGTTGTGGACGAAGCGAAAGATCTTAATAAAAAAGATCTTAATAAATCTGAAGTTAAAGTAGTTGAGTCATGTATTGCAGTTTCTAATAATCTCGTACGAATAGGAGGTTTCCCCCATGCAGGAAACACCATCACAAGTTCTTTTAGCTGGATCATCTCGCACACCGGTTGAGTTACATCGGTGTCTACCATCATCTCTAAACTCCGCACAACACCACCGGGAAAGAAGGGTTCGCCGCTCCCCCAGGGTGACATCCCCCTTGCCCCACCCCACCGTTGGATTCGACGGTTCGGCCAACCTCGCCGATCAAATGCTCAGCCGTCTGATGACGATCCGGCCCGGATCGCTTTGCACCAGTGCATCACTGTGGGTGTATGACAAAACTGCCGCCGCGCCGGAACTCCTGTCGTATCGCTCGAACCATTCGTACAGCACACCGGAGGACGTTTTTGAATCTCTCCCACGCACGTTGCTCCTAGACATGCATCGGCATCGCCGCACGAACGCCTTCGCTGCCCCGGTGGTATACAGGGATATCGATGGGAACCCAGTACTTGTGTTCTTCGGCAAATGCAGTGACGGTAGGACCAGTTTCATTACACTTCGCCATCAAGAGGATGTGTGTTACTCCCAGACGGAGATGGCAGCGTTGCAGTTCGTGGCGGAAACGATCATTTATAGCATTCGCATGTTGCACTCCAGCGAGGAGTTACAGCGCAAGGCGCGCCTTGATGAACAACGCAGGATCGCCCGGGACCTTCATGACACGATGGTACAGGATGCGACCGGAGCTGTCCTGCAACTCCAAAACGCAACCCTGTCACTGGCGGCGTCTGAGAGCAGCCAGGAGAACGTTGACCCCAACGTGACGGAGGCGCAACGTTATGTTTTGCTTGCCTCTCTCCTCACGCGCCGTTTAATGGAGCGGTTGCGTAAGACGATGTGGCATTTGCACGGCGCTGGGGAGAAGCCGAGCACAGAGGACATTTTCTCCGCTGAGACAGAAAACTTTACGCAGCGTGCCCTGGTGGCGTCTCGCCGTGTGTTGACACCCATCGCACACCGAACGGCGATTCACTTCGAGGTGGTTGGGGAAGAGGAAAACGTACCGCACGATATTTCGCGCGAAATGTGTCATATTCTCACGGAAGTGTTGACCAATGTAGTCCGTCATGCGAAGGCGACGCGGGTACGAATCGTGCTGACATTCCAAGACTCCGCTCTGAAACTTTCCGTCACCGACAACGGATGTGGGTTCGACATGTCATCTCGCCCCGCAAAGCCCCACCCCGACGGTTGCGGTTTTGGCTTGATGGGGATGCGGGGGCGTGTGGAAACATTGTGTGGCAATATATCGTTGACCTCACATATCGGCAAAGGTACCCACGTTCGAGTCACGGTACCTTTATCGCCTCAGTCACGCGAACTACATTAGCTCCTGCGACTGCAACTTGGCTCGAACCACAGAGACTGGATAGCCATTAGAACGATGGCCATGGCACACCATCCTATTAACAAGTATATCTATCGTAACATTCCCCCTTTCGCATTCACCTCTTGGGAAGGAACAGCATTCTAATGGCGGAAAATGAACCCAACACGGATATGAACGCGGAGGCATCGACGAGTAAAACGATCCGTATTCTTATCGCCGACGATCACTATCTTGTGCGAGCTGGGTTGATGTCGCTCATCAGTCGTAACCCACAGATGAAAGTAGTTGCGGAAGCCACAAACGGTCAAGAAGCCGTCCGCGCCTACCGCGAACACCGTCCTGACATCGTTCTCATGGACCTTCGCATGCCGATAATGGACGGGCTAGAGGCGATGGCCGAAATACGCGCCATCAATTCAGGAGCACGTATCCTTGTCTTAACATCCTTCGATGGGGACGAATACATTTACAAAGGTTTACAAGCCGGAGCAAGAGGATACAGTCTGAAGGATGCTACTGCTGACGAGCTTTATGACGCTATCACCGCCGTTTACGCAGGACATCGGCGAATCCCACCGGAAATAGCCGCGAAATTGGTCGAACGGATGAATGGAAACGAATTGACGCCGCGTGAGACCGAAGTACTAGGACTGATAGCCACTGGCAAGACCAACCACCAGATCGGGACGGAGCTTTTTATCACCGAGGGCACCGTGAAAACGCACGTGAATAATATTCTGACGAAACTGAACGCACGGGATCGTACAGAGGCAGTCATCATCGCACTCAAGAGAGGGTTAATAACTCTCGACTGAGCAACGCTACCGTCTACCCTTGTAATTTGTACCCCGCTCGTTGGCTGAAGCACCATTTGCCGTCACCGATGTGTTCGACTCGCAACGCTGTGCCACGTCGCTCGGTCCTTTCTAGGCGGGAATCGTGCGGGAGCAAAGTCCGTGGCGCCTCAGGGAATGCAATGTCATCGTCGCCCGCAGTTTTACTCACCCGGACACCGTGCGTATCGCCGACACACTGCCCTCTCTCTCTCCGCCGCGGCTACTGGCATAAACATTCAGTTTTTATCCGCGCCTTCGTGCAGACCGGGCATCCTTTTCGTTCGGTTTTACCCGCCCCATAGACACTGGTAAAGTACCTGGAAAAACAAATCGCCAATCCGTATAAACCGGTCTGCGGAACACGGCGAAGTTGCGGACGAGATGAAAGACGCGCTCGGCGACTGGCGTGAAGAGGCAACCGGGACGTTTCGCGTGGTACCAAAATGCCGTTACCCCGTGAGTAGCTTCGGAGCGCCGTCGTTCGGTGTCGCGTAATGCGTAGGACGTACCGCACCTCATATTCGGCGATCAAGCTCCGACCTAGGGTCTTGTTTTTGGCCTACCATTTGAAGAACGCTTTCGCGTCGCGGCGAACGGCTTCAAGCCAAATTCGGGAAAGATAACATAGCGGTCCAGATTCCATTTGCCGAACGATCCGAAGGGGACGCCATTCGCGTCCGCCCATTTCGCTAGTTTCTCAGGTTGGCCTTCGTAGTAGCGAAGTGTCTTCTTCGCGCGGGTCACTCTCGTGTACGAGATATGCTCTTGGAGAGCGTCCTCCCACGTGAAACAGGGGGTAGCGGTCGCCATCTATACCCATCCCTTACTTCGGTGGAAAGTAGATTACCAATGGAAGCAGGTGATGTCATTAACCGGTAAAAGCCGACGACCGGATTCGAACCGGTGACCTGCTGTTTACGAAACAGCTGCTCTACCACTGAGCCACGTCGGCACACTCTGAAGAAGCACGCGGAAAGTGTATCATTGGAGTAAAACCTTGTCAACATCGTCCGCTGGGGTTCGTTCCGTCGCTCCTGGCTCGCCGTCTCAGGCAATGCACAACGTTGCCTAACGGTGTGAATTTGAAGAACATTTCGCTGCGAGTTGAAGTTGCCCACGTAAAATAAATTTTGGCGAGCCGAACGAAAAGCCTTTACAAACCCTAACCCCCCTGTTATAATCCCGAGTAATTACCGTAAAGGTTTACGGATAATGGGCAGAGCTGCCCTTCCCTACCATCAAACAGTATATACGCAGGCGGATTTGCTACTCACATCTGCAAAAGATAGACCGTCCGCAGCTCCGTAAATGCCTGATTGGGTGATCCGCCAATCACCATCCCATAGGGAAACGAAAGGAAAGTGACTATGAACCGCAACCGCACAAACCGGGATTCTGCCCGAACCACAAAAACCCCGAGGCCACGATTAACCCCCGGGTTCACGCTGATAGAGCTTCTGGTTGTTATAGCAATTATCGCCATTCTCGCTGCGATTTTGTTTCCCGTGTTCGCTCAAGCGCGTGAAAAAGCACGTGCCGTCTCCTGCCTCTCGAATGTTAAGCAAATGGGCTTGGCGTGTATGCAGTACAGCCAGGACTACGACGAGCAGGTGCCGAACGGAGTGAACTGGTACTACCCCGGCGGAAACGGGTGGGCGGGACAAACCTAC
Organism: Armatimonadota bacterium; assembly: GCA_014379275.1. Lineage (GTDB taxonomy): Bacteria > Armatimonadota > Armatimonadia > Armatimonadales > Armatimonadaceae > JACMIU01. The sequence goes on from JACMMA010000612.1 coordinate 11,798, forward strand.
CCGTATTACAAGAGTGCCAAAGTGCTGGGTTGCCCCAACGACGAGACGTTCACCGAAGGGCACAGCTCGTATGCTTATAACAGCAATAACACCGCCCCGACCGGTGCCACAGTAGACAGTTACAGCCTCGCCAAATACAACGCTCCCGCCAAGACCATACTTCTGTTCGAGGTCGAGGGCAATACGGATCCCGGCTATAACTGGAGTGTCACACGCCCCGAGACTGATCCTTCCTCCGACGCCTATGTGGCACCGGCGGGTAACGCCGGCTTCTCGCCCGCCGGCTGGGGGTTGAGCGGTGCCGGTAACGCACTCACGGTCAACGGTGTGGGGGCATTCTCCGCGCCCTTAAGTCTGAAGATGGCAACCGGCTACTTCCGCAATACCCCTGTTGCGGATTATCCGCGCTTCCTGAAGCCGACGGGACGACACACGGATGGATCGAACTATCTTCTGGCAGATGGTCACGCTAAATGGTTCAAGGGTAGCCAGGTATCAGCCGGTGTTTCCAACACCACCGAAAACGACTGCAATGCCGCGAACACGGCGAACGGCGACGGTGTACCGATAGCTGCCGGAACGGGTTGCTCGAACGCTATCGCCGCGACGTTCAGTTTGCAATAAGGGCGCGACTGAGGTAGGGGGCTATGACGCTACCCGCAACATCCAACCACGGTTCATTTTCATGCGGTTCCGACGACGTAACCGCTTCCATTCGGGACCGCTGGTCATTAGGTTGAGAAAGGATCGAACTTATGTATATTTCTCGTTGCCGTTTCGGTGCCGCTTGCAAGGCACTCTCTATCGGAATCAGTCTGGCGTCGGTGCTGGCGCTAGGAGGCGCGCTTGCCCTCCCATCTTCCGCGCAGACGATAGGCGCACGCCCGAAGAACCTGATTGTTTACTACGGGATTCCGTCGCTAGTCAATGGCAGTACAACACTCGCTCAGGCGCAAGCGGTTTTCATGCAGTACGACTACATCATCTTCGGCGACGGACTGGAAAACCCGACGAACACCTACAACGCCAGTACGAAAACCATCGTTCAATATCTGGTCGGTCAGGGGAAGAAAGTGTTCGGCTACATCGACATCGGCGTAACCACGCAAAACCTGTCGATAGCGCAAATCCAAACCAAGATCACGAACTGGAAGGCGATGGGGATTACGGGACTCTTTTACGACGACTTCGGTTATGAATACGGCGTCACCCGCACCCGCCAGAGTGCTTCGCTCGACGCGGCGCATGCCGCCGGCCTCGGTGCCGTTCTGAACGCGAACGATCCCGACGATGTTTTCAAAACTCCGACCGGCACGACGGACTATCCGCACGTCTACACGGACATCGACTATTACTTCTACGAGGGGTACCAGATCCAACTCGGAAACTACATCAAGGAAGTGGACTGGCAGAAGAAATCGAGCAACATCCGGTGGTACCAGTCGCAGTTCACCATCCCGTTCCGCGTGCTTTCCGTCGCGACGCCAGACAACGCCGCAACGTTCACCGCCGCAAAATACTCGTTCGCCTGGCACTCGGCGATGATGTTCGGTCACACCGCGACCGGATGGTCGACGGATAACAATTACTCAGCGTCCAATAGTCAGGCGGTGTATCGCACCCCGCCGACGACCACGCCTACCAGCCCGAATCCCGGATTGGTCTACGGAATGGACGCAAACAACGGCTGGCTTTCCATTGAGTACACCGACCTCCTCACCGGCGGAACGCCGAAAGCCTACTGGCCGTAGGGCGGGCGAGTCCGTTCGCCGGTACCGGGAGGCGAACGCCTTTCGGTACCGAGGGACGGACCGCTGATGTTCGGGAGTTTTAGTTTATGCTGATCAAATCGCTTAATTACTGGTCGCTACCCGGCGGACTCGACGGCACGCTCGCCGTCGAAGATTGTCTGGAGACTGCCCGCCGTCACGGCTTTCAAGCCGTGGAACTGTGCATCGGTGAAGCCGGGGCACTTGGACTTTCGGCCGACGAGGCGCGGTGCCGGGAAATCATGGCATACGCCGAAAAGGTCGACATCTCGGTGCCGAGTGTGGCGTCGGGGTTGTACTGGGACTACGCGCTTGGTAGCGATTCGCCGGAAGACCGGGAGCGGGCGGTGGCGGCACTGGAGCAGATGATCCGGATTACCTCCTGGCTCGGTGCGCGGACATTGCTGACGATTCCCGGCGCGGTGGATGTTTTCTTCCAACCGGGCGGCGCGGTAATCCCTTACGACACGGTCTGGGAACGCTCCGTCGCGGGACTGAAGCGGGTTTTACCACTCGCCGAGGAATGCGGCGTGGCACTCGGGATCGAGAACGTATGGAACAAATTCCTGACCAGCCCGATGGAAATGGCGCGCTTCATCGACCAGTTCGAAAGCCCGGCAATCGGCGCGTATGTGGATGTCGCGAATGTCCTTGCTTACGGTTACCCGGAACAATGGTTGCGCGTCCTCGGCTCCCGTGTCAAGGGGATTCACTTCAAGGATTTCCGACGCGCGGTAGGGACAGTGGAAGGGTTCGTCGACCTGCTTGAAGGCGATGTGGACTGGCCCGCCGTCATGCAGGCTATCGCCGAAATCGGCTACCGGGGACCTGTAGCCGCCGAGATGATCCCGGCATACCGCCATTATCCCGAGGTACGAATCGCCAATACATCGCGGGCGATGGACGCTATCCTCGGGCGCAACGCCACGGACCGTGACTGAATCGGGATAGATTATCGAGTTATAAAAATGAAAAGTATTTCTACCCAGATACGTCTGGGCGTTATCGGATACGGGGCACGCGCCCGGCATATGGTGCAAACGATGTGCGCTCAGGATATGGACGTGCGCCTGGTGGCGATTGCCGATCCGCAGGGCGACGCGATCCGCGACCGGATGCGGGACGTGGGCGAGGCGGAAATGCCGCGCTTCTACGCCACCGCCGACGAGATGCTGAACGGCGAACCGCTCGACGGCGTCGTGATCGGGACGCGCTGTAGCCTGCACGCGGCGATGGCGATCAAGGTGCTGTCTCGCGACATCGCGGTGTACATGGAAAAGCCGGTTGCGACCACGATGCCCGACCTGTTGGCGTTGTACGACTGCTGCGCCTTCTTGCGGTCGCCGCGCATTGTGGTGTCGTTCCCGCTGCGCATGTCACGTGTCGTTCAACTAGCCCGACAGATCATCACGTCGGGCAAGATCGGCGAAGTCGAGCAGGTTCGCGCCTGGACCAACGTTCCGTATGGCAATGTGTACTTCCAGACGTGGTACCGGGACGAGTCGGAAACGCAGGGGCTGTTTCTTCAGAAAGCCACGCATGATTTCGACTACATCAACTATCTGCTCGGCGACAACCGCCCGCGCCGGATCAGCGCGATGACCGCGAAGCGCGTGTTCCAGGGCAACCATCCCGCCGGACTGCGCTGTATGGATTGCCCCGAGCGAAAAACCTGCTTCGAAAGCCCGTATCATCCGTCCCGCGCGGAACCGTTGCCGCTCCACCAGCCCGCCCCCGAAATGTGCGCCTTCGCCGTGGATACCGGGAACGAGGACTCCGGAAGTGCGCTGATCGAGTACGAGTCGGGGATGCATGCGGTCTACAGCCAGAATTTTTACACTCGTGGCAAAGCCGCGCGGCGCGGCGCGTCATTCACCGGCTATCATGGCACGGTCGAATTCGACTGGTACCCCGAAAATTTGAAAGTGTACCTCCATCACGAGAACCGGGTCGAGACGTATGACTTCGAGGACACCGGCGGGCACGGCGGCGGCGATGCAGTGCTGGCGACGAATTTCCTCGAAGTCATCCGGGGGGAAGCGGAGTCGGTGTCGCCCATTGAGAACGGGTTGCGCAATACGCTGATGTGTCTGAAAGCCAAGGAGTCGGCGGCGACACGCCAGTTTCAGGAGATCGAGTGGCCCGCCGGGCGCGGGGTCACGGAGCGGGGGCGGTAGGTTTCGATGGGGGCTATGCGGTTGGCGTTTTTACTTCACCCGGGGGAGGGAGAAACAGGGCGTCTATCAGACCGGGGCGGGACCGCAAGAGCGGCGGACGATCAGGTGCGTTCCCAGCGTCCGTACCGTCGGCGCGGCTCCCGTGGTAATGACGGCTAGGAGCGATTCGACGGCGAGGGCGGCGACATCGGGCAGGTTGATCGCGACCGTGGTCAGCGGCGGGTTGACCAGGGCGGCGGCTTCGATGTTGTCGTGCCCGATCACGGAAACGTCGCCGGGGACGGTCTTACCCATCTCGGTGACGCCTTGCACGGCACCGCTGGCGAGAACGTCGGTGCGGGCGAACAGCGCGGTCGGGGGCGAGGGCAGTGCAAGCAGTGCGCGTGCCGCCCGCCTGCCGTCGTCGGGTGTCAGTCCCGCCTCTATCGCCAGATCGGGGTCCCAGTGTAGCCCGGCGTCCGCCATCAGTTGCGGGAACGCGTCGCGCAGTCCGTAGCCGGGCGGTCCGCTACCGATGTAACCGACGCGCCGGTGCCCTAGCGTGGCGAGGCGGGTGAGTGCTTCGCGGACGCCGGGCAGTGTGTCGAGGCACACGTAGGACGCGGCGGGGAAGTCGGGTGGGGCGGTTCCGACAATGACCACGGCGGGGGTACGCCCCCCGTTGGTCAGATGGAGCAGATCGCCCGCAGTGAGTTCGGGTCCGGCGACGATCACCAGCCCGTCGACGTCCTGAACGTCGACCGCGTCCGAGCGGCGTGCGCCGAGGTGCAGGAGCAGATCGTAACCGTTGTCGCCCGCCACCTCCTCGACCCCACGTGCCAGTTCGACCAGATATTGATCCGAAAGGATGTGGGTGCGGTGCGGGCATTCCAAACGGATCATGCAGTTCCGCCCCGTGACCAGGCGTCGGGCGTTGGAGTTGCGGACGAAGCCGAGTTCCTCGGCTTTTTCCAGCACCATCTTCCGGGTCTTCGGGCTAACCTCGGCGCGGTCGTTCAGTGCCCGCGAGACGGTGCCGATACTGAGGTTGAGGATTTTGGCGAACTCGACGATGTTCATAGGATAAAAAGCGCGGCAAGCCAGAAATTGTACCCAATCGCGGGGGGGCGTGTCAATCGCGGTTGCTCGATAACCGGGGGATTGCATTATAGATTAGCCCCCGAAAACGCGGGTTGAAACCCACGTCTGTGGGCGACTGCGTCGCCGAACGTCCTTCGGACGGGGTGTGCGAGCCGGATTTTGGGGCAGGAAGCACTTTCTGGTTTCGTCCAGAGGATGTTCGGCGACGTAGTCGCCTACAGACGTGGGTTTCAACCCGCGTTTATATTGCGGGCGACAAACGCCCCGATACCCCACCAACCGGGCGCATCAAAGAATCGAACCATGACGAATTTTTGGACAAAACGAATAGCACAGATCGCCGCGTTTACGCTTATCGGCTCTGTCGGGGGCTACGTATCACCTGTCGCGGTCGCCCAAACCGGCTCCGCTGTCCGCCTACCGAACGGCGGGTTCGAACGCACCG
>JACMMA010000613.1 GCA_014379275.1 Armatimonadota bacterium
GCGAAAAGGGGCGAGCGCGGGCGTTCCGTGTCGGGGAAATGGAGCGCATTCCAGCCGATCTGCGGGACTTTGATTCCGCGCGCCGTGTCGCCGAGGTTTCGTTCGTCGAAGCGCAGAACTCGCCCGGGGATCAGGTTCAGCCCCCGGTGCGTTCCCATCTCCTCAGAATCTGTGAACAGGAGTTGCATCCCGACACAGATCCCCAGGAACGGTCTGCCCGAATGCACCGCCTCGATAGCGACATTTTCCAGACCGACTTCGCGCAGCGTGTTCGCCGCCGCCCCGAACGCCCCCACGCCAGGCAAGAGCACCCGCGGCGCGGCGCGAATCGCGTCTATGTTTCTCGTGATTACCGCGTTGTGCCCCTGTGTCTCGAACGCTTTTTGTACCGAGCGGAGATTCCCGACGCCGTAGTCAATGATCGCAACATCCATGATTACAGCACCCCCTTGGTCGAGGGGATTCCGGTGACGCGGGGGTCGTGGCGTACCGCCATCGTGAGGGCGCGCCCGAACGCTTTGAACGCTCCTTCCGCGATGTGGTGCGCGTTCGTACCGGTGAGGGCGCGGATGTGTAGCGTCATCCCGGCGTTTCGCGCGACGGCGTGGAAAAACTCCTCGACCAGCTCCGATGCGAACGTCGACCCGATGCGCGTGTCGGGAAATTCGAGGTTGGTATAAAACGCGCCCCGCCCGGAAAAATCGAGGGCACACAGCATCAGGGTCTCGTCCATCGGAACGGTCGCATCGCCGTATCGCGCGATTCCCCGCTTGTCGCCGACCGCCTCGCGCAGCGCCTGGCCGAGCGCGATACCGACATCCTCGACCGTGTGATGGTCGTCAATGTATGTGTCACCCGTCGCGGAAACGGTCAGAGAAAGCAAACCATGGCGGGCGATATGTGTCAGCATGTGGTCGAAAAAACCGACGCCGGTTTTAATGTCGCTTGCGCCGTCGCCGTCGAGGTTTAGCGTAAGTGCGATGTCCGTTTCCGAAGTGGTACGGCGGACGGTCGCGGTACGCCCGCCGGAAAAGTCGCCGGGAGATAATTCCATGCGGTCAGTATATCGCAACGGTAAATCGGGGGAACGATACAATAACCCTATGACAACACCGCGCCGTTTGTATCTGGATTATGCCGCTACCACCCCGATAGACAGCCGGGTACGCGAGGCCATGCTCCCGTATCTGGGTGACACCGATGGCTTCGGCAATCCGTCGTCGGTGCATCGGTTCGGGTCGGATGTTCGCCGCGCCGTAGATTGCGCCCGAGACGTCATCGCAGGTACGCTAAACGCCGACGCGAGCGAGATCTATTTCACGTCCGGCGGCACCGAGTCGGATAACACCGCGCTCCTCGGCGTGCTCCTCGCCGGGCGGGAGCGGGGGCGCGATCACCTGGTCACCGTGCGGACCGAACACCACGCCGTGCTCGACTGCGCCCGGTTTGCCCAGGAGACTCTCGGCTTTTCCGTGACCTATTTGCCGGTAGAGCCGGACGGGACGGTCCCGCCGGAAGCGGTCGCGGACGCCATAACGGAGCGGACCGCGCTGGTATCGGTGATGCACGGCAACAACGAGATCGGCACAATAAACGACATCGCTGCAATCAGCCGTGCGGTCAAGGTACGAAACGCCGGGGTGTACATTCACACCGACGCAGTACAAACACTCGGCGCAATGCCGGTCGACGTGGATATACTCGGCGTCGATCTGCTCACCGTGTCGGCGCATAAGATTTATGGACCCAAGGGGACCGGTGCGTTGTACGTGCGGCGCGGGGTGAAGTGGTCTCCCCTGCTCCACGGCGGACAGCAGGAACGCGAGAAGCGGGCGGGGACGGAGAACGCCCCGGCGATAATCGGTTTCGGCAGGGCGGCGGAACTGCTCCCCTCGTGGCGCGACACGGAAGCGATCCGACTTTCCGCCCTGCGCGACCGATTCATATCAGGGGTTTTGGAACGCGTCCCCGACGCGGTTAGGAACGGTCCGATTGACGCCCATCGCTGCTTGCCGCACATCGCCAACCTGTCGTTCCCCGATGCCGACGGCGAAACCCTGCTGCTGTCGCTCGATTTGCGCGGCGTCGCGGTATCGTCCGGGTCCGCGTGTGCGTCCGGTTCCATCGAGCCATCGCA
>JACMMA010000614.1 GCA_014379275.1 Armatimonadota bacterium
GCGGTAATCGAGAACGTTCGTGCGCCCGTCGGCGAGACGGATCAGCATAAAGCCGCCCCCGCCCAGATTCCCGGCGGCGGGATACGTCACAGCGAGCGCGAGTCCCACGGCGACAGCGGCATCCACGGCGTTCCCGCCCCCCTTGAGAATATCCACCCCGACCTGTGACGCGACGCTATCGGCAGACGCGACCATGCCGTGCGCGGCACGGTTGCGTTGCGGTCCGTACTGGGCGTGAGCAGACAGCGGCACGGCGAGCAGGAGAAGCGCGAGGAGAACGGGGCCAACGGAGCGGCAAGTCATGTTTCGCAGGTTCGCAAAGGGTGGGGAGATTTCCTGCCTTACTTTTTCTTTTTGTCCTACCCGGACGGGGGCAACCTTACGTTGCATCGATGTACCTGCGGTGCTTGGGAGTCTTGCTACACTTGACCCTGTGCAGTTTTCCGGCAAATGTTCGTTGTTTCCGGTTTCGCTTTGCGAAACCGGAAACAACGAACATTCGCGGGAAAACAACACGGAGATAAGAGTAGCAAGACACCCGAGCACCGCAGGTACAACGATGCAACGTAAGGGTGCCCCGTCCGGGTAGGACAAAACAAGAAAACACAACCCGAATCTTCCCTGGTGTGAAGGAACTTGATGCGCCTGCTTCCGTATTATAAGGCGATATGAAACTGCAAAACAAAAATGGTGTTCTCGCCGGAGTCGCCCTGTTATCGGTCGGCGTCGGCATCGGCGCTTGCGTCACGCAACGCGTCAGCCAACCGTCGTCGCAAAACACGACCGCCTCTATTGTGGGCAACGTCGACGCACCGCTAATTAGTTCCGCGACCGCCGCGCCCCCTTATGAACCGGACAGCGAACCGATCGTGCAAGCCGTCCGGAAAGCCGCCCCCGCCGTAGTCTCGATAGACACCACCGCGCGTCAGCAGTTTGTTTTCGCGGAAGACATGTACGGCGAAGGGGAAGTGCGAACCCGCGAAGTACCGACCGGTGCCGGCTCCGGCGTGTTGCTGGAAAACGGCTATGCCCTCACCAATCAGCACGTCGTCGGCGACGCGGTAGATACGGGCGGTTCTATTACGCTGACGCTCGCCGACGGACGACAGTTCAAAGCGACCACCGTCGGGGCGGACCGTGCGACGGATATCGCGCTCCTCAGGGTGCAGAACCCGAAGAATCTGCCGACGATTCCGCTCGGCACGAAGGATGCTCTTACGCCCGGTCAGACCGTTATCGCCATCGGAAACCCGGTCGGACTTTCGGCGTCCGTGTCATCGGGGGTCGTTTCCGCGCTCGGTCGTCCGCTTTCGATGGAAGACCGCACCTACGAGAACCTGATCCAAACCGACACCGCGATCAACCCCGGCAACTCGGGCGGCGCGCTCATCGACCTCGCCGGTCGTCTCGTCGGCATCAACACCCTGGTTCGCAGTGACGCCCAGAACATCGGATTCGCGATCCCGCTGTCTACCGCGCTACGCATCGCCGACTCGTTAAAAGAGTACGGCAAAGTGCGCCGCCCCGACATCGGCGTTGTGCCTGGTAACCTGGACCCGCGCATCGCGCAGCGACTCGGCGTGTCCGGCGTCGGCGTCGCGGGCGTGTTCCGCGGTTCTCCGGCGGCTACCGCAGGTCTCCGGCGCAACGACGTTATTATCAGCATCAACGGCAAGGAGATTTCCGACACGTCCGCCTACCGCAAAACATTGGAAGGCTTGAAGATCGGGCAGACGGCGACACTGAACGTCTGGCGGCGCGGCGAAACTGGCACCACGAAAGTGCAACTCGCCGAGGCGCCGTAAGTTCAGTGAATCTAGTCAAGGTGCAGCGTGGCGCTCTCGTCGCCGCGTTATTCGCCGTGCTCGCCGCTCTCGCCGTGCCAGTCGCGCGTCGCCATCTGGAGTCCGAGCGGTTGCGGGTACGATTACGCAATAGGCTGGTGCGGCAATCCGCGCCAGTCCTTCGGCCACCGGATGCGAAGGCGCTTGCGTACTCCTTCCCCGGCGACTCCCGCACCACGCTCGAATCCGGGGAGATGACCCTGTTCGCGGTCGGTGTTTCGGACAACGGCGACCCGACGGCGATGCTCCCCATTAGTGAACGCCCCCGTTTCCATAACTGGGTCGTGACTGGCCAGGCTCGACTAACGGAAGCCGAAAAACGCTTCGTGCTGGACTCCCTTTATGACGCAATATCCGCACAGGCGATTGCCGCAACAGGTCCCCCCGCCGGTTGCTTTTTTCCGCACCACGGGATTCGTTCCGTAGACAGACGTACCGGAAAATGGGTGGATCTGCTTATTTGCTTCGGTTGTAGTAACGGAGCAATGTACCGGGGCAATGCCGGTTCCGTTGGTGTTGACGCGCAGGATGACGGCTTCTGGGCGTTCGGCCCTGCGGCGCAGTATCACATGGACCGTTTGTTCCTAAAATACAACGTGCCGCTCGCCCTGTAGACCCGGAGCCAGCTACCGGGGTCGCTTTCGTATGAATCGCGCTTTTTCCCGGCGCGACACAAACTGCCCGGTATGCTATACTTCTTCGCTACGCGCGCATCAGAAATATGCCCGTAACCAGTGGCGAAATAGCGATGTGGCTTGTGCCTCGTAAAGGAACCTGCAACAACAGTGAAAGTTTTAGTCATCGGCGGCGGCGGACGCGAACACGCGCTCTGCTGGAAGCTTGCCCAAAGCCCCCGCGTCCATAAGATCTACTGTGCTCCCGGCAACGCGGGCATCGGCGCGGTGTATGAGAATGTTCCCATCGCGGTAGATGACATCGAAGCCCTCTGCCTCTTTGCCGAACAACAGAAGATTGATCTGACCGTGGTCGGTCCCGAAAAGCCGCTGATCGCCGGGATCGTGGACGCGTTCGAGGCGCGTGGTCTGCGCATCTTCGGTCCGTCCGCCGAACCCGCCCGATTGGAAGGCTCCAAGGCGTTCGCGAAACGCCTGATGGCGCGGGCAGGTATCCCTACCGCCCCGTTCGAAGTGTTCACTGATGCCGTCGCCGCCCGTGCGTATGTTCGTGCGGTCGGCACCCCGATTGTCATCAAAGCCGATGGCGCGGTCGCGGGCAAAGGCGTCGTCGTCGCGCAAACCTATGACGAAGCGAGTGCCGCCATCGGCGCGATGCTGGAACAGAAGATTTTCGGCGCGGCGGGCACGACCATCGTCATCGAGGGGTGCCTGACCGGCGAGGAAGTATCCGTGATGGCGTTCGTGGACGGCGATACGGTAAAGCCGATGCTCGGCGTTCAGGATCACAAACGCGCCTTCGACCACGACGCCGGACCGAACACGGGCGGCATGGGGGCGTATGCGCCGGTCCCGTTCGCGCCCCAGTCGGTGATTGATGCCGTGGTCAACACCATGATCCGCCCCGCCGTGGAAGCGATCCGCGGCACCGGGATCCCCTATCGCGGCGTCATCTACGCGGGCGTGATGCTCACCCCCACGGGTCCGCAATGCCTGGAGTTCAACTGCCGCTTCGGCGACCCGGAAACGCAGGTCGTGATGCCGCTCCTCACGTCCGATCTCGCCGAAATCCTGGATGCCGTCGCCGATGTGGAACTCGACAAGATCCCGGTGACGTTCGCCGACCGCTCCGCCGTGTGCGTCGTCATGGCGTCGGGCGGCTATCCCGGACCCTATGCAACCGGCAAACCGATCAAAGGCTTGGACGCGGCGGGCAACATGGACGCGGTCGCCGTATTCCACGCCGGGACGAAACGAAACGATGCGAACGAGACCGTCAGCGATGGCGGGCGCGTATTGGGCATCACCGCCACCGGGGAATCGTTCGACGAAGCACGGGCGCGGGTATACGCCGCCGTACAAAAAGTCTCGTTCGAGGGCGGCTTTTACCGCTCCGACATCGGCGCGAAGGCATAACCCCGCGAACCATAGAGTGTCGCAGGCATACCGGATACGCACCCTACAGCTGGTAAATTTGCGGAACGTACTATGCCGAGACGCCAATGCAATTTTACAACAAGCCGTTGCAAAATTGCTGTTGACACGTGAATACCAGAATCGCCCACAGAAAACAAATGTGGGGAGTAGTTTTGTCCGCTTTGTCGAAATGGCGACTTCGCGTTCGTCATCACACCGAACACGCCGAGAAACGTGTCCGACGCGGGATACCAGATACTTACCCCCGCGCCGAAAGGGAACCGATGCAATACACTATTTTGTTCTACGAGAATGAGTCCGACTTCGCGGCACGCACCGACGAAAAACGGCAGGGCGAATACTGGGGCGCCTGGTCCGCTTATGTGGATGCGCTACATGAAGCCGGGGTGATGTCGAAAGGCGCGGGGCTTCAACCGCCTCACGCGGCTACCACGCTCCGATTTCGCGGCGGCGAGCGGCACGTCCAAGACGGTCCTTACGCCGACACGAAGGAGCAATTAGGGGGTCTCGTTGTGATCGAGGTTCCCGATCTCGATACCGCGCTGGAATGGGCGGCACGTTGCCCGGCGGCGTCCACGGGCGCTATCGAGATACGCCCGGTCTTACCGATGCAAAACTGATGCGTTTTGTTTTTTTCTGTCCTACGCGGACGGCGCCAACCTCACGTTGGATCGTTGGACCTGCGGTGCTGTGACTACGATAGGTGGCTCTGGTTCGATCCTTTCCCGCGAATCCGACTCCTTCCGGTTTTCACCACGTGAAAACCGGAAGGAGGCGGATTCGCGGGACAGGATCGAACCAGAGCCACCGATCGTAGGCACAGCACCGCAGGTCCAACGA
>JACMMA010000615.1 GCA_014379275.1 Armatimonadota bacterium
ACTGACCACTGACCACTGACCCCGCCGCATTCGGACCATCCACCACGCCACCACCGGTTATTTCGGCTATTTCATCCAACGTTAGCGGGCGGAGCATTTTTCGATTTCCTCTTTCGCGACCTGTACATCGTCAAACGGGAAGGTTTCGGTGCCGATGATCTGATACGTCTCGTGCCCCTTGCCCGCGATAACGATGGTATCACCCGCTTGCGCCAGCGACACGGCAAGCGCGATGGCTTTTCGCCGGTCGGATTCACGGCGCACTTCCGCGCCCGCGTTGCCGCCCATCCCGGCGAGAACATCATCTAAGATCGCTTCGGGGTTCTCGGTACGTGGGTTGTCGGACGTGGCGACAGCGATGTCGGACAAATCTTTCGCGATGCGCCCCATCTTCGGGCGTTTCGTTTTGTCGCGGTCGCCGCCGCACCCGAACACGGAAATCAGGCGTCCTTTGGTCAGCGGTCGCGCCGACTTGAGAACGTTATCCAAACCGTCCGGCGTGTGCGCGTAGTCTACCAGAACGGCGAAATCCTGCCCTGCCTGCACCGGTTGAAACCGACCGGGAACGGGCGGGCAGGTACGCAAGCCTTCCGCGATGACTTCCGGTGATAGCCCCCGCGCAACACCATACCCGACAGCAGCGAGGGAGTTTTCAACGTTGAATGTGCCGCCGAAGCCGAGTCGTACCGGAATCTCCGCTCTATATTGTAACAATGCGACGTGAGCGTTATACGAGATGCTGTCAACTGCCAATAAGATGTCTACGGGTTTGATGTGCGATTGGTTAATCGTCGCATATTCGATATTGGTAGAAATCCCACAGAGCCGCGCACGCCCCGAATACACAACGTGGGCGTCATCATCGGCGTTTAGCACCGCGACGTAATTCTTTCCATTCGCCCGCGCAACTTCGGCGTACTCCTTAAACAGAATCCCCTTCGCGTCGCGGTAGGCTTCCATCGTGCCGTGATAGTCGAGGTGGTCTTGCGTCAGGTTCGTGAACACGGCGACATCGAACAAACAGCCGTCTGTGCGACCGAGCGCGAGCGCGTGCGAGGCGACCTCGATAGCGACTGCTGTCACGCCTTCGTCTACGCACCGGGCGAAGAACGCTTGCAGGTCTATCGCTTCCGGCGTCGTGCGGTCACCCTCGACGATCTCGCCGTTGATGCCGAAGCCGAGCGTTCCGACATATGCGGTCTTGTCACCCGCCGCCCGCGCGATGCTTTCGATCATCAGGGCGGTGGTCGTTTTGCCGTTCGTGCCGGTGACGCCCGCGAGGTGCAGTTTAGCCGTCGGGTTGTCGTAAAACGTGACGGCGATCCGCGCCATCGCTTTTCGGGTGTCGGGAACCACGATACAAGGAACCGAAAGGTCGGAAAACTCTGCTTCGCGTCCCGCCTGAACCACGACCGCCGACGCGCCTTTCGCGACCACATCGCGCACGAAACTATGTCCATCGAATTTCTCTCCCGGCACGGCAATGAACAGCGTTCCCTCCGTCACCTTGCGCGAGTCGAACGCGACCGACGTGACGAGATTTTCCCCGGCGTTCTCGGGGACGAGAATAGCACCGGGGAGGTTTGCCGTGATCTGGTTTAATGTTTTTTGGCGTGTCATTTTATATACCCCTCCCCCCGACCCCCTCCCCATTCGGAAATGGGGAGGGGGAGCCAGAGGGGATGCCGGTAGCGAAACGTTTTCGGTCTCTTACTTCCCCTCTCCATTTCCGAATGGGTCGGGGGGAGGGGTACAGAACCTAATCCGCGTACCGCCGAACGTCCCCCGCCCCGCCTGCGTTGTTCGCTTTCTTACGTCGCCGTATCGTCTTGCTGTGCGCGTCCTCGATAACCATTTTATCCGGTGCGACGCGCCGCGCCATCAGTGCTTTTTCCGCGATCTCTTTGAAAACCGGACCCGCGACAACCCCGCCGTAGTGTCCGCCTTTCGGCGCGGTGACGGCGACCAGGATGACGAACTGCGGGTCGCTCATGGGAGCCATGCCGACGAACGACGCGACGAATTTGCCGCTATAGTGCCCGTTCTGCGCGATCTGCGCGGTGCCAGTTTTCCCGCCCGCTGTCCAGGACGATAGCCGCGCTTTGTCGCCGGTCCCATGATCCACCACTTCCTGAAGCATGTGCAACATCGCGCGGGAGGTTTCCGGAGAAACGACTTTGTGACCCTTAGGAGTCTCGACCGGTTTCAGATCCCCGGTGGCCTGATCGCGCATTCCCCAGACGATCCGCGGCGGGAGGTAAGTCCCTCCGTTCGCGATCGCGGCATATGCGGCGGCGAGTTGGAGCGGCGTTACCGAAATGCCCTGCCCGAACCCGATGTTCGCCGTCTGAATGTCCGACCAGACGTCCGCCTTTGCCAGTATCCCGCGACTCTCACCGGGGAAACCCGCGCCGGATTTTTCGCCAAACCCGAACCGTTTCTCGTAACCGTACAGTTTCTCTTTGCCGAGACGGAACGCGAGCTGCGCCGACGCGATATTACAGGAGTTTTTGATCACGTCGGTCGCGGTTTCGTCGCCGTGCGCCCCGTGAGCACAGTGGATCGTGCGCCGCCCGATACCCATGCCACCGCTACAATAAAACTGCGCGTTCGGCGTGGCTAACTTTTCTTCGAGTGCCGCCGCCATCGTCATTACTTTCAGCGTCGAGCCGGGTTCGTAGGGAGACGAAACGCACCGGTTTAACCGCCCACCGGTCGTTTGAGGATCGCGCCGGTTGACATTATAGGTAGGGCGGTTTGCCATCGCCAGAACATCCCCGGTTTTCGGGTCCAGCACCACCGCGATCGCGGCCTCGGCGTGCGACGAAACGAACACTTTGTCGAGCGCGGCCTCGACATCGTGTTGCAACGCCGCATCGAGCGTCAGCACGATGTCGCGTCCCGCCTGCGGGTCCACGCGCCTGTATTCGGTTCCGGGAATCGGCACACGTGCTTTATCGAACTCCGCGATGACGAACCCGTTCTTGCCATCGAGTTTCGGGTCCAGGATCTTCTCCAAGCCGTCCAGCCCGTCGCCTTCCTGCCCGGTGAAGCCGAGAATCTGCGGGGCAAGGTCGCCGTTGATCGCCTTGCGCACCGTGTCCGGCAGGACGCCGACACCGATGATTCCGTGTTCCTTGATGGCGGCTTTGACTTTTTCGCCGAGGGAAACGGGCACCCGGCGGGCAAGGTCGACCGTACGGTAGCGCATTTTGCCCGATGCCGCCCTCATGGGTTGACCGGCGCGCTTTTCGACCTCGGCACGAACCTCTATTTCGGGAAGAAGCGTCTCCAGGTGATTCAGGGCGTTCGCCTTGCGCGCCTCGAATGTTTCGCCCTTTTTCTTGTTCAAATCCGCCCCCCAGAGATTGGGGTCTACCACGATAGTCGCGGCGGGCTCGTTCTGGACGAGCAACGTGCCGTTCCGGTCGAGGAGAACGCCGCGCGGCGCGGACAGGCGGATCGTCTTGCGGCGCATCTCTTTCGCTTCGGCGACGTATCTGCTGTGGCTGGCGATCTGGATATAGGCGAGTTTCCCGATCAGTCCGAGGTATGCCAGCGCCATGACGCTACACACCCAGCCGACGCGGCGCGGGATGTTTACACGCGACGACGCGGCGCGGTCCGCGGCGACGGCGCGGGCGCGGTTCCTGACAGGCGCAGAAGCGTCGCGCCGGATAGGCGCGGCGGGTGCGGTATTACGGCGCGGTTGGGGAAAACCGCCTGGTCGGTACCGGAATGTATCGAGTGTCGCCATTACGCAAACAAAGCCTCCAAGCAGAACCCCGTGCCGCTTATCCGCAGCGCGGGAGATGCACTATTTTGTGCCGGTGCCCGCTGTTACCGGTCGTTCATCGGTCAGAACCTCGACCATTTCGGGTGGCGCGGGAATCAGATTCATCGCCTGCGCCCGGGTCGGCGCGGACAGTTGGTACCGGCTGATCTCGCCTTTCAGTTCGATCTCACGCCGCTCCGCGATTTTCAAGTCTTGACGCAGTCGCGATAGCTGTTGTCCTTCGGCATTTACGCGCGCATAGGCGGTCACATAGAAACACAGGAGCGACACCGCGAACGACGCGGACAGGGTCGCCGCGAGCATCGGCGAGCGCACCGACAGATTCTTGACCGCCCGCGCCGTGTGTGAGCCGCGCTGTCCCATGGGAAGCGGCGCCCGCGTATCGGGGAGTGGCCGCAAGCCACCCGGACTTTTGCGCGGATGCGGCAGAACGGTGATCGTGGATGTCGGATTTGCGGTAATCGCGTTTCCGCCGCGTCGGGTGTTGGGGGTCGGGTGTTGGGGGGGGCGCGACGCGGGGCGCACCTGTGTGTATGCTCCCTGCTGACGTGCCGCCTTTTTATTTTCCGTCACTACTGCCGCCATGTCTGCACATCCTCCTGCTCGCTGTTCCTAACACCCGCCCCCCAACACCTACCCCCTCCGTTCGGCGACCCGCAGTTTCGCGGACCGTGCTCGCGGATTTGCTCGCGTTTCCGTGTCCGTGGGCGCGACCGGCTTTTTGGTCAGCACCGTCAGAATCGGCTCCGCCCGCGGCGTTGGGTCCGGCAAATCGGTTTCGACCCGCTTTCCCGACAGTTCCGCGAAGATATTCTTCACGATCCGGTCTTCGAGCGAGTGGTACGACATCACCACCAGCCGCCCGCCCGGGGCCAGCACGCTCGCCGCACCGCGCAACGCCGTTTCCAGCACTTCCAGTTCCTTGTTGACTGCGATCCGCAGGGCTTGAAAGACTTTCGTCGCCGGGTGGATCTCGCCCGCCCGCGTGCGAAGCGGCATCGTCCCACGCACCGCGTCCACCAGATCTTCGGTCGTTACGAACGGTTTCGTTCGCCGCCGCGTGACGATCTCCGCCGCGATCCGCCGCGAGCGCGATTCCTCGCCGTACTCGAAAAATATTCGCGCCAGTTGCGCTTCGGGCAGCATGTTCACCAGGTCCGCCGCCGTCGGAGTATCGCTGTCATCGCGGTTCATGCGCATATCGAGCGGTCCGACGTAGCGAAATGCGAAACCACGGTCCGCGGTGTCCAACTGGTGCGACGATACCCCCAGATCGAGCAGGACGCCGTCCACCCCGGCGATGCCTTCCGCCGCCACCGCGCCCGCGATCTCCGCGAAATTCGTCTGCCGCAGTCGCACCGATACCGCGTCCGAAACGTCCGCCAGAGTTTTCGTCGCTTCGGCTATCGCGTCGGCATCTTGGTCCAGCGCAATCAGAATCCCGCCGGGGGCGATCTTTTCCGCGATGGCGCGTGCGTGCCCTCCCCCGCCCAGGGTGCCGTCTACCACGCGCCGCCCCGGTGCCAGGTTGAGTGCTTCCAAACACTCCGCTAACAGGACCGGCTTATGGTACGCGCTCATTTACCCCACCCTTTGCCCAGCCCGACCTCGATCGCGGATTCCATGATGTCGTCGTCGCTAAGGGTTGCATTAAATGCATCCCAACCGCCACGAGACCAGATCTCGATACGCTTACCAGCACCCACTATCGCGACTTCCTCGCCGATGGTCGCGAACTCGCGCAAGTTGCTCGGGATCGCCACCCGCCCCTGTGAATCTACCTGCGATTCGACCGCCTCGGCGGAAAACCAGCGTTGCAGACGGATGGTGTGGCGGTCCAATGCGGGCTGCGCCTGGAGTTTAGTTTCCATGTTCACGAACTCCGCTTCCGGGTAAACGAAAAGGCAGCGGTCCATCCCTTTGGTGATCAGGAAGAGGTTGCCCAATTCCGATCGAAACCGCAAAGGAATGATGACCCGCCCCTTGTCATCCACGGAATGATAATGCGCCCCCCTGAACAACCACTTGCCTCCACTCAGTCACCACTCGTCACCACTAGACCGATTGTACGGGGTGGTATAAGGCGTGTCAATAATACAATGCGAAATAGATGACATTTTTTTCCCCGACAGGGCGACATGTAGGGGTATACGAGGGATTTAGCGGCATATCTTGTGATTTGTTTGCCAAAGTGTTTGCCTACCATGGGTGTTGACGAGCCGGTTTATCGCTCGCTATACTGTGCCTGATAAATACGTTTCCCCTCCCCGCTCCCTCCCCCGGACACCACGCCCCTCCGTACAGCCTGTTTTGGGCGACAAAAGGGGCGCCCCGTGGAGGCGAGTGGAGGCGGTATAACGAAAGGACGGAACTCATACCATGGAAATAAATAAAGAAGCCCCCTATATTCTGGGCGTAGACCTCGGGGGCACCAACGTCCGCGCCGCGATAACCGACCGGGCGGGCAAAATCCTCGGCTCCGGTCGTGCCCCCTCGCAGGCGACGGAGGGGATTCGTACCACGGTCGGGCGGATCGCTGATGCCGCGGAAACAGCGATCAAGTCGGCGGGCATAAAAGTGGAGGAAGTCGCCGGCCTAGGCATCGGCGTTCCCGGCCACATCGACGAAAAGAAAGGCGAGGTGATCTGGGCACCAAACTTTTACCAGGACGGTCTGCCGTATCGCAATGTCGTGCTCGCCAAGCCCGTCTCGGAGCAGACCGGACTTCCGGTAATCATGGGCAACGACGCCAACGTCGCCGCCCTCGGCGAGTTCCGCTTCGGCGCCGGTCGCTCAGTACAAACGATGGTCATGGTGACGCTTGGCACCGGCATTGGCGGCGGGATCATCCTGAACGGCAAGCTCTGGACCGGCGCGACCGGGGGGGCGGGCGAGATCGGGCACATCATCATCGCGGCGGGGGAACGCGGCGGCGCGGCGGCGTTCGGTAGCCTGGAGTCTATGGGACAGATCGCGGCGATCACGGAGCGGGCGGCGCGCAAGATCTGCACCGGGCGCAAGTCCCTGCTGGCGGAGAAGGTCGGCTACGACTGGCACCTCCTGACGCCGAAAGACATCGCGGACGCGGCGGCGGAGGGCGACGAACTCGCCATCGAAACGTTCGAGGAGACCGGGCGCTATGTCGGGATCGGCATCGCGAGCATGATCAACCTGCTGAACCCGGAGCTAGTGGTGGTCGGTGGCGGCGTCGCCCAATCCGGCGACCTGATCCTGGGACCGATCCGCCGTTCCTGCCTCGCCAACGGCATCCCGTCACTTGTCAAATCCTGCCCCATCGTCCCCGCCGAACTCGGCGACGACGCGGGCATCCTCGGCGGCGTCTCCCTCATCCTGGACGCGATTGACGATTAGAAGTGTACATAAGCCGGGGAAATTCCCCGGCTTGTACTGCCGTCGCGTGGCTTGTTGCATATGATACTATGGAGGCTGATTACAAGGAGCTTGAGAATCTCAAAATTGTCCTAACTGCCGCTGGTTCGTCAGTCGCCCAACTATTGCAAGTTCGTGTCTATATCCGAGTGAGATCGAAGAACACATTCTGGGATCTGTTATCCCTCCTCTCGCCGGCTTTTTGGGCGAATCGTGTCCAGCCTGCACTGTCATCGGTGCAGCTTCCCTCGCCTCGACATCTACACTTGTTGAGATTGAGGCGGTAGCCAGAGTTCTGAAAGGTGAGTAGTAATATGAGCACCCGTAAAGCAATCTTTCCCGCCCATCCACACGCCCTCTACGCCCAGCACGGCTATTCGCCCGCCGTCCAGTCCGGCGACCTGCTCTTCGTCTCCGGCATGGTCGGTGCCCGCGAGGACGGCACGCCCGAGCCCGGTCTCGACGCCCAGATTCAACTCGCCTTCGGCAATCTGCGGGCGGTGCTCGAAGCAGCTGGTTGCACGTTCGACGA
>JACMMA010000616.1 GCA_014379275.1 Armatimonadota bacterium
CGAACCGGACCGGGCTGTCCGTCCCGGTCCAGGAAGTGGCAAGTTCGCCCGCGCCGTTCTGCCCCGCCGGGATGTACGTATAGTTGGTGGTCAACGCGATGGCCGAGTTGCGAGAGTAGCCCGGATCGTTGGGATCGCTCGCGGGGTCCACGATGGTTCTGGTACGCTTGCGCGTGGTCGCGTTGTAACTGTGGATCGTACGCGATTGTTGTCCCGACCCGGTCGGAATGACTTCGGACACGAGCAGGTCGTCGCTCCACAGGTAGTTCGTCACCCACCCGAGCGCGTCCGTGACAGTCCGTACCAGACCTTTATTCGCGTTGTTGCCCGTGGCGTCATACGTATAGGTGGTCTGCTTGCCACGACGGTCGATGTGGCGTGCCAGAGTCGCCTCGTTGTAATTCCAGTCGAACGTTTCCCAGTAATTCGCGTTTTCACGGGCGACATACGGGTCCTGGACCCGGCGGATGGGCTTATAGAAATACGGCGAGTTGCCGCCGCCGTTGTCATAGATATGCTTGCGAACGCGGTATGCCGGGTTCGCGGGGTTGCCGTACGGTTCGCTGATCTCACAGATTTCTTCCTGCAGAGTGTTGTCCAGCACGTCCGCGAATATCCAGTTGAATCGTATGGGATAGGGATCATAGCTTGCCCGGTTATTCGCTTGCGGCTTAAAGACCGATTTGCAGGCGATCTTATTCGGTCGCGGCGTCCCGATGGCGGAGTATTCGTAGTGCCAGTGGTTGCCCTTCAGATCGTACAGGTCGGATATGTTGCCCTCGTTTGTATAGAAAAACTCGATAAACGGGCGATTGCTCCCGCCGTTCGGGTCGGGAAAATACACGCGGCGGACTTGCCCTCTAAAACCCGGATAAAAATCCCAGTTCCAGGTCCGGGAGCCGTTCGCGGTGTTCAGCGTAACGGAGTTGACCACTTTTTTGTTGCCGTCAATCGTGACATAGCCCAGCGAATACGACCGCCCGGTACCTACCGCCGTCGCCCCTGCGGGCAAATTCAATCCGGACGGGTCGAACTGATAGTTATGCTGAACCCGATTGCCGGAAGCGTCCTCCACCGCGCTCAGACGCAGGATGCTGTAATTGTTCGCCAGTGCCGGGGTCTCGTATATGTACCGCGTTCGGTCGCCGAGTGTGGTGACTTCCATTCGGTTCACGCTCCCGCCGAGACTACTGCGGTAACCGATCAGGGAGTTGCGGGTTCCGGGGCGGCGTTGGTAGGTATCCTGCGTGCTGCCGAGGTTTGGTCCGAACCACTCCCCCGCCGAGTTTCCGAGCCGAAACGCCGTAACGTCGCCGCCGGTCCCGATGTCCTCCTGCATCGAATGCACCCACCCCGCTCCCGCGCCACCGCTGATCGAAGTGAACGAGGTTGCTTGATCCTGATTGCTCCGGTGCCGGATCGCGAACGAAAGCCCGGAACCGTTCGCACCTTCCAGGTTGAAGAACGGAATCACGGTATCGAGACCGCCATGTACGGTAGAAACCGTGGAGTAGGGACCAGCGGGATAGGCGCGGTGGGAACTGGAATCGAGTTTCGGTCCCGCATCCTGTGCCCAGACGGCTTTCCCGTGAACGAGCGGGGCGAGGAGGACCGCGGAGGACAAGGCAAGGCAAGAAAAAGAGAGCGACGCAAAGCAAGAACGAACACGCATGAGATGATTTCCTTTGTTTCGGCAAGGAGAGGGGAAATCTTGCCGCGCCTTTAGTTAAACTAAAGGCGCGGCAAAATGTCAAGCCGCTTTGTGGAAATTTTATATTCTTCTTTTAGACAGGGCGTTATAGTCCCCGCTCCAAACTGGGGCAGGGAACTCCCGCGCCGGTATCTTGCCTATCTGATAGAATACACGGCGTGGCGCTTGACCACGTTACATCAATCCACCCGCGACCTCCGCTCCTCGGAAGCGGATCGCAACGACTACGCAGGGCTTTATTGGAGCAGCCCGCCGCGCCGCAAACCGGCGACGGCAAATGCTCACGGAAGGGAAATGACCCGATGCAACAACAACACCTCCTTTTTATCGTCACTCGTTTCTAACCCGCGTTCCCCGAAGCCGCTCGCGGCGTTCCTGTCCCGCCTCGTCGAGGATCGCGACGAACGCGACCGGTCGCACCTGTTCTACTGCGACGGCGTCCGCTTCGTCCACCACGCCGCTACATCGCGCCATGTTCACCCCCGATTGTTCGTTTACGCCCCCGAACTGTCGCGCCGTCATCCGGGCGTTCAAAGCACGATGGACCGGATTCGGGAACGCCACCCGACCGTTCCGCTGTTCCCTCTTCCCGCCGAAATGCTGTCCCGGTTGTCGCAATCGCCCGAGCCGCAGGGCATCGGTGCCGTGGTCGAACAAACGTGGACGCCGCTGTATCGCCTGCCCCCCGACGCCGGTCTGTGCTACGTCGCCCTCGACACCGTACAGAACCCCGGCAACTTCGGCACGATCCTGCGCACGCTCGAAGCGGTCGGCGGCGCGGGACTGATCTGTCTTCCGCCTGCCGAGCCGGACGCCCCCGACGTAGACCCGTTCGCACCCAACGTGATCCGGGCAGGGATGGGCTCGACGTTCGCCCTGCGCTTCGCCCGGACCGGCGGGACGGAATGGCAATCCTGGCGCGAAAAGCACGGGGTCCGGCTAGTGGGAACGTCGCCCCACACCGGCGCGGACTTCCGCTCCGTGCGCTACGGCGAGCGGGTCGTCGTCTGGATGGGCGGCGAGCGCAAGGGCTTGACCGACGAGCAGATGGCCCGGTGCGACCAGCTCGTCCGCATCCCGATGGCGCCCACCGCGACCGCCGACTCGCTGAATCTCGCGATGGCGACCAGCATCCTGCTCTACGAGTTGTTCACGCAGAGGGGGCAGGGGACAGGTTCCAGGGGATAGTTTCCGAAGGTGGACCCTGGAACCCGTTGAAAAGCACGTGCGATTCCCCACCCCACATCGGCTCAAAGGATTGTCGTGTCGACTTGGAGTTGAAGATCGTTCGCACCTGAGCGGTGCGAACCAGCAACTTTAGCAAGC
>JACMMA010000617.1 GCA_014379275.1 Armatimonadota bacterium
CGTCCCCGGCAAATTCGGTACGGAACGCGCCCGGTTCCACGATGGTGACGCGGATACCGAGCGGCGCGACCTCGTCCCGCAACGCCTCGCTCCACCCTTCGAGCGCGAACTTGGACGCGCAGTACGCCGAGAAGCCTGGAAAGGACACCACCCCACCGACGCTGGTCAGGTTCAGGATATGCCCGCTCCCCTGTGCCCGCATCGCGGGCAGGAGGAGTCGCGTCATCTCGGCGGCACCGTGAAAGTTGACCGCCATCTGCTCGCCCAGTTGTTCCGGCGAAAACTCCTCCGCCGCCCCGAGGCTCCCGCGCCCCGCGATGTTGGCGAGCACGTCCACGCGCCCGAACCGGTCCAGCGCGGCTTGCACGGCGGCATGCCGTTGTCCGGCGTCGGTGACATCCAGGCGTACAGCGAGGGCGTTGTCGCCGTAGGTGTCCGTCAAATCGCTGATTGTTTCGGTCTTGCGTGCCGCGAGCACGGCTCTGTCGCCGCGCCCGAGCACCGCTTCGGCGAGGGCACGCCCGAAGCCGCTCGACGTGCCCGTGATGAAATAGACTCTGTTCAAAAGCTTTCCTTTCATTAGTCCTCCCGTTTGTTATCGCTCTCCCTGCTCCCAGGTCATGTCGAACTTCGCCGCGACTATCTTCCATCCCTCCGGCGTGCGGGCGAGCCGGTAGGAGTAGTCGCCGCCGCAACTCCAGCGCGTTACCTTGCCGCCGCCCGCGTCCCGGATATGCGTTGCTTGCCCGGTGAACGTCGCGCTCGCGGCGTCGCCTTCGATCTTGATTTCGGGCGTGCTGAAGTTGTGCTTGGTTTGCTTGTACCGGCTCAACCCTTGCCCCCACCCCGCGACAAGATCGTCCGCTTTGACGCGGGCGGGTTCTCCTCCAGCGACGCTCGTGTAGTCGAAATCCACCTCCCCGGCGAACAGTTTGCGCATCCCCGCCCAGTCGCGGGCGTCGGCGAGGCGGGGCAGGGATTCCAGCACCGTCCGTGCCCCGTCCGCCCCCATCGCCGCCGCACCGGGGAAGCCGGCAAGCAACGTGAACGGGTCGAAGTATTCCGAGCAGCGTTTGAGTTTCCCGGCTTCGTCGAAGGTGAACACGCCGACGTACCGGTTGTCGTACCGACCGCCACTTTTTAACCCGATGCTCCCGCCGTATTCGGCGATCACGGTATACGGGTCGTCTGTCGCGGCGAGGCGGGTCAGCGGGAACTTCATCCCGGTGTAAGCGGCGGGGAGTGGGGCGTACTGCTTTTCAATCGCCGCCTTGCCGTCGAGCCGCTTCGGGAAGCCGGGCGGAGAGTAGGGCATTTCCTGTACACCGTATTCCGCCCATACGTTCAGGAAGCGCGGCACGTCCATCGCTTCGAGCGCGGCGAAAAACTCCCGCGTCCCGGCGAGTGCCGCCCGCGAACGTTCGGCGCGTTCCCCGGCGGTCATCAGGGTTCTGGCGAAATGCCCCGCTACCGCGTCCGCCGCCCGCGTGATCTGCGGTTCGGTATCGTAGAATCGGGTGTGCTCGCCCTCCATCCAGACGAGTTCTTTCGGTCCCTTCGCCAGCGCATAAAACCGGCGGGCGTTGTCAGGAAGTGCGGAATCGTCGCTATGTACGACCATCAGCGGCTGTTTCATCTCCGCGGCGGGGGCGATGCCGTCAAAGTCGAGCCATTCCTCCCAACCGAGCACGGCATAGCGATTCGTCCATTCCGGTATGACGCCGCGTTTCGCCTTCGTCGCGTAGTAAAAATTCGGGTCGGGCGAGAACATCGCCGCCGTTTTGTCGCTGTCACTCGCTGCGGGGACATAGGCCACGGTCTTAGTCGCACGGTACGCCGCCACCGCTTCGCGCCCCGCTTTACGGCGGCGGGCGATCTCTTCCGCGCCGAACAGTTTGGTCACACTCGGCACGTCATGTACCCACGCGGCAACAGTGGCGACGGATTTGATATGCGGATCGTCCGTTGCGGCTGCGGCGACGTATCCGGCACCGAAGCAGACACCCAGCACGCCGATCCGGTCGCCGTCCACCTCCGGCCGCGCCGACAGGAAGCGAAGCGCGTTGTGTATGTCGGCGATTTTATTCTTCGGCGACTCGTACTCGCGCGGCTGCCCGCCGGATTCGCCCCAGTGCCGGAAATCGATCACGAACGCGGCGAATCCCTTATCGGCGAGCCGTTTCGCGTAGTTGGTCGGCACCTGCTCCTTGACGTTCAGCCACGGTCCCACCACCAGCACGGCGGGCAGTTTTGCCGCGCCCGGTTTGTGATTCGCCGGGAGAAACAGCCGCCCTGCCATGTCGGTTTTCTCGCTGACGAATTTCACCCGCTTTATCCCGCCAGACGCCGGGTTCGCTCCGCCGGTCTGAGCGTCGGCGGAACTACCGAAGGGCGCGATGATCGCTACCAATAACGCCAAAAGTCCCCTCCGAAAAAACACTCGCATTCGTATGCTTACCTTTCTTGATCGTGTCCCACCTCAGTCCAGAAAACCGCTGGTCACATCCACCACCGAGCCGTGAAATGCCGTGGCGTCGTCGGACGCGAGAAACATCACGGTTCGCGCCATCTCCTCGACCGTGTTGGTACGCCCGATAGGGATCGCTTTAGAACCCTCCTCGAACGTGATTCCGCGCTGTTCCCGAACCGCACGAAGCATTGGTGTGTCCACACCGCCCGGCGAGATCGAGCAGATGCGGATGTTGTCTTTCGCGTATTCCAGTGCGGCGACTTTAGTCAGTCCCAGGGTCGCATGCTTGCTGACGCTGTAGGGTCCGATTTCGGTGAATCCTTTGTGTCCCGAGACCGAGGCGGTGTTGACGATGATTCCGCCGCCCTGCTTGATCATCTCCGGGATTTCGTATTTGAGCGACAAGAACACGCCGAGCGCGTTGGTCTGAAAGGTGTCGAGGAAATCTTCGGTGGGTTGTTGGTGTAGGCGGGCGATTTTCGGGTTGACGATGCCGGCGTTGTTGAACGCGATGTCCACGCGCCCGTAGGCGGCGACGCACGCCGTGACGAGATTCTTCACATCCCCTTCCTTGCGAACGTCCGCCCGCCGGTAGGTCGCTTCTCCGCCGTAGGATTTGATCCTGTCCTGGACCTGTTTGCCGAGGTTTTCGCGCCGCCCGCAGAAAAACACCTTCGCACCCTCTTTGGCGAACGCATACGCCGTGCCTTCACCGATGCCGGAAGTCGCGCCCGTGATCAGGACCACTTTGCCGGAAAATCGCCCGGCGGGGTTTACCCGGTCCGGGGCGGGTTCGGGTGGAGATTTCGTATTCGTAGCGGCGGTGAGCGGTGCCGCGATGAGCACGACGGCGGAAGCACCGCCCGCCAGCAAAACCTGTCGGCGATTCAGTTCGTTCATGTATTACTCCTATTCGTCCGAGCCGTCGTTATCAGGCGACGGTACCCGCGTCCGAAGTCGTGGCGACTTCTCGCCGTCATTTTCGCACTCGCACACGGAGCACGTATAGGAAGTTTTTATCCTTCGCCGCTGAAATAACGGTTCGGTGTGACCCCGGTGATTCGTTTGAAGTATCTGCCAAAGTGGCTTTGATCGAAAAATCCGACCGCGATCGCGACCTCGCCCGGCGGAACACCGCGCAGTAGCAGACGCTTGGCATGCATGACACGCCGCTGTATCTGGTAGGCGTGCGGGGGCAACCCGACTTCTTGCTGGAAGACGCGGCACAGATATACCGGCGTGAGTCCCGCTATGTCCGCCAGTTCTTCGAGAGCGACGTTGCGGTCGAAGCGTGCATCCAGATATTCCCGCGCCGACCGCACCGCCGACCGCTCCCGCCGAGTCCCCGCCGCCGCCGCCGGAGGTGCCGCCTGCCCTTCCCGGATCAGAAGCGCGGAAAACGCATGTAGAAGCAGGCTTTGCTCTTCGAGGGGGTTCGCGCCCTGTTCCCGCGCGGTTTGTGCGGCGTGCAGCCGCGTGAAGGGCTACCCATAAAGCACGCTCTCCCTAAAAAACGGCTCC
>JACMMA010000618.1 GCA_014379275.1 Armatimonadota bacterium
AAGAAAAGGGTTCCGCCTTAACAAAGATTTAATACTCCCTTAACATAGAGTCGGATAAATCAGGGTACAATCGGCGGAGCATAAGATGTGGGCACGCCGGATGCTACCGCGTGTCTCCATTCTTCATTATCCCGTTGACCATCCCCCTACCGGAAAGGTAAGAAAAAATGACGCCCATTTCCCATAAGCGTTCCGCGTTCACACTCATCGAGCTACTTGTCGTTATCGCGATCATCGCTATCCTCGCCGCGATACTGTTTCCCGTTTTCGCCCAGGCACGCGGCAAGGCACGCCAGACCGCGTGTCTTTCTAACATGAAGCAGATCGGTCTCGCTTTCCAGATGTACGCACAGGACTACGATGAAACGTTCCCCGGCGAACCGGCAGCCGCAGCCGTCAGTACGAGTAACTACGGTGGTGCCTTCGATGTGGTCTGGCCGTTTATCGTTTCCAACTATATCGGCGGTCGCGTTGCCAACGCGGCGAACTCGTTCCCGCAAGGAATCTACATCTGCCCCAGCAACGACCTCGTGCAGGGCCTTCCCGTGTCAGACACCACGGACTTGCCGCGTTCCCTCTACGTCTTCGACCAGTACGGGATCACGCTGGACACGACTACCACGCCGAATGCCTACCGCTGGCACAACTCCTACTCCATTAACGATGCTATCGTTGGTGAGGCAGACTTCGCGGCGAACCCGGCCCTCAGCAAAAATGTCGAGGGGACCGCTTTATCCTCCTGGCAGAAGCCCGCGCAAGAGTTTCTACTCATGGAAGCGGGACTCAAAGGCGTCGTGAACGATTCCGATGTCGACTCCAACGATATGGACAAAGCCAACAACGAAATCTTTATGAAGCATAACGAAGGCATGAACATCGCCTATATCGATGGACACGCCAAGTGGATCAAGGATGCGCGCGTTGCTTCCGATCCTCCGGGTGGTAGTGTCGCGTTCGATGGCCTGGGATCACCCGTGTACTATCGCCAATCCGGCAATGCGCCGTCTCCGTGGCGCCCCTACTATCCCTAGGGAATATTCGTACTTCACCGGCGGGCGGGAGCAATCTCGCCCGCTTTTTTCTGCCCGCATCGTCAAATATACTCGCTACATGAACTATTTTCTCCGGCTCGCCTTTCCCGTCGCAGTTACTCTTCTTCTCAACGCCGCCCGTGCCCAAACGCCCGATGTGCCGACGCGTGCCGTCCAGCCGGTCCTTCCCACGCAATCCGTTTCCGAGGACCCGGACGATCCGGCGATCTGGGTGAACCGCCGCGACCCGGCGCAATCGCTCGTTATCGGCACGAACAAGATCGACGCGGGCAAGGGCGGCGCACTCTATGTGTTCGGGCTTGACGGTAGAACGCGGCAGATCGTTAAGAACCTCGACCGCCCCAACAACGTGGATGTCGAATACGGCTTAAAACTCGGCGGCAGACGGTACGACATCGCGGTCTGTACGGAGCGGCTAAAGCACCGGTTGCGTGTGTTCGCTATATCGCGTCGCGGCAGGTTGTCCGATCTCGCGCCGGAAGGGCTGCCTGTGTTCAAAGGCGAAACCGGCGACAGAAGCGAGCCGATGGGAATCGCCCTATACAAACGCCCGACGGACGGCGAGATATTCGCGATGGTCGGACGCAAGTCCGGTCCCGCGAAAGGGTACCTGCACGTCTACCATTTGCACGGCAATGGAAACGGACTACTGAAGGCGGATTTCGTGAAATCGTTCGGCGCGTATTCCGGCAAAAAAGAGATCGAATCGGTCTGCGTGGACGACGCGCTCGGTTACGTCTATTATTCCGATGAGCAAGTTTGTGTCCGCAAGTACCCCGCGAACCCCGACAGCCCCTATTTCGGGCAGGAGTTGGGGACATTCGGGCGCGAAAACCGCGTCGGCGACCACGAAGGCATCGCAATTTACACCAGACCGAATGGCACCGGCTACATTATTTCCACGGACCAGATCCCGGCCGCAGACGGGGGGACGCTCTACTACGTTTACAAGCGCGAAGGCGAGCCGGGCGACCGCCACAACCACACCAGACCGCTACTGATCCTTAGCGGCGGTGCGGACGAAACCGACGGCATCGAGATCATCTCCACTCCACTCGGCAAACGGTTCCCGAACGGCTTGCTCGCGACGATGAACAGCGGCCCGAAAAACTTCCTCCTTTTCGACGCTAAGAAAGCGGTACCGTAGGGAGTTGATTCGGGGAATTGCATTCCCCCGGTGGAAGCGGGACACTCGGTAATCCCGCGGATTAAAGAGATCATTTGGTTGTTGGCGATATTTTACTCGCCATGTTCGAAGGAACACTAAGCCGAAGGCTTCCACCAGAGCGATGCACAATCGTTCATCAAGG
>JACMMA010000619.1 GCA_014379275.1 Armatimonadota bacterium
ACACTTGCCAAGTTGGAAGCGGTCAAAGCCGACGGCACGGTGATCCCCGAGGGCATCGGGGCCGCGGCGGCAGTGACGAAGTCCGGCGCGTCCGACGCCGCAAAGCCGGAAAAAGCGGTCGGCGGTTCCGCGTTCACGATTCGCTTCGATGTACTACGTGATGCGTTGCCGCTCCTGCTCAAGGGCGCGGGGCTGACGCTGATTTTAACGGTCTGCACCCTGCTGATCGGGACCCCCGCCGGGCTTTGCATCGCGCTGGCGCGACTTTCCCACGTCCCGCCGCTTCGCGCTCTCGCCACGGTGTACGTAGAGTTGGTGCGCGGAACGCCGCTTCTGATGCAGATTTACGTGATCTATTTCGTGTTTCCCGCGCTCGGTTTGTCCCTGCCGCCGTTCGCCGCCGGGCTTGCCGCGTTATCATTTAACTCGGCGGCGTATGTCGCGGAGATCTTTCGGGCGGGCATCGAAAGCATTGATTCCGGGCAGCGTGAGGCGGGTCAGGCACTCGGCATGACCGGCGCACAAACGATGCGGCATATCATCCTGCCGCAAACCATCCGCCGGGTCCTGCCGCCTCTGACCAACGAAGCGGTCGCGCTACTCAAGGACTCGTCGCTCGTTTCCGTGGTCGCGCTTTCCGAGTTGATGCGCGTCGGCAAGGAGATCGCGACCACGGCGGGCGCGCCGACGACGATCTATCTCGCGGTGGCGGTCCTGTATCTCGCCATGACGTTGCCGCTCACCTCGCTCGTCCGGCGTCTGGAGAGCCGTTGGCAACCGATCAGCCGCCCCAAAGGAAACCAATGAAAGCCGCAACAGACGTTATCCTGGGTATTGACGATCTCCGTAAATCGTTCGGGCACACCGAAGTGCTCAAAGGCATTCACTTGTCGGTGAACGAGGGCGAGGTCATCGGCTTGATCGGGGCGAGCGGTAGCGGCAAATCCACCTTGCTCCGTTGCATCAACCGGCTGGAAACGCCGACAACGGGGTCGGTCGCGTTCCGGGGGGCGGTGCCAGGCGTGGGCATGGGCGGACTGGATCGACTGCGCCGCGAGATCGGCATGGTTTTCCAGCGGTTCAACCTGTTCCCGCATCTGACCGCTCTGGAGAACGTGACACTCGCCCCGCGCACCGTGCTCGGTCACCCACCGGAACAGGCGGCGCAAGCGGGACGCGAACTGCTAGACCGCGTGCTCCTCGCGGAAAAAGCCGACAGTTTCCCCGGCGAGCTTTCCGGCGGGCAGCAGCAACGGGTCGCTATCGCCCGCGCTCTGGCGATGAATCCGGCGGTGCTTCTTTTCGACGAGCCGACCTCCGCACTCGACCCGGAACTGGTCGGCGAGGTGCTGGAGGTGATGAGTTCGCTGGCAAAAGAAGGGCGGACGATGCTGATCGCGACGCACGAAATGGGGTTCTGCCGTCAGGTCGCACACCGGGTCTGCTTCCTCGACGGCGGCATTATTCTGGAAGAAGGCCCCCCCAGCGAACTGTTCGAGCACCCCCGCGAGCCCCGGACCCGCGAATTTCTCGCCCGCGTGTTGCGGAAGAACTGAGCGATTACCCCCGGCGCAATACCTGCCCCGGACGCTCCCCGGTCATACGCCCGCCGCGCAGGACCGGCATGCCGTTCACCAGAACGTCCGTGATGCCGACCGGGGGTGACTGCGGCTCCTTCGTCGTCGCCGTGTCGCGGACGGTGTGCGGGTCGAACAGGACGATGTCCGCCTTTTCCCCCGGCGCGATGACGCCCCGGTCGCCGAACCCCATCCGGGCGGCGGGAAGCGCGGTCATCTTGCGGATCGCCTCCTCCAGCGACAGGACACGCTCATCACGCACGTATTTTCCTAAAATTCGCGGGTAAGATCCCGCGCCGCGCGGGTGCGATCCGCGCAGGCCCCCATCGGTGCAGAACATCACGCGGGGGTGCGCGATGAAAGCTTTCAGATCTTTTTCCTGCATCGCCGTGACCACGACACCGACGGAACCGCTGGCGGTGCGCACCATGTCCTGGATCAGCGTCACGGCGTCCTTTTTTTCCTGCGCGGCCAGGGCGTCGATCGTTTTCCCCTGCCAGGCGGGTTCGGGCGTGTAACCGGTGACGAGAATATTCTTCGCCCCGCCGATCTCTTCCAACGCCTTTTCCCAGCCGGGTTTATCCTCCCAGTTTCGGGTCGGTCCGTTGCCGCGCATCGCGTATTCGGGGGGCATCAGCACAATAATCCCGCTCTGCCAATATGTGTAGGGGTAAACGTCGGCAGATATGTCGAGACCGTCGCGCCGGGACTCGTCCATCAATCGAAACACTTCGTTCGCTTTGCCCCAAACGGGCGACGAAGCGAGCTTGATGTGCGAGATTTGCGCCGGAAGCCGCGCTTCTTTAGCGATGCGGATCACTTCCCGAAAAGAACCGATGGCGTTCTCCTCTTCGTCGCGCACGTGGCTGATGTAGATGCCGCGAAACGACCCGGCGACCTGTGCCAGCGAAACAATCTCCTCGGTGTCCGCATATAAACCGGGGTCGTACTCCAGACCGGAGGAAAGCCCGACGGCACCCGCCTTCATTTCGCCCGCGACGAGGTCCCGCATTTGACGCACTTCATCGGCGGTCGCTTTGCGCTTGTAATCGTCCCCCAGTACCTTCCCGCGCACCGCGCCGTGCCCGACAAGACTGGCGACATTCAGCGAAACATGCTTGCTTTCGATCTGACCGAACCA
>JACMMA010000088.1 GCA_014379275.1 Armatimonadota bacterium
CGCCGCGATGGCGTACAGTTCGTACGAGTTGCCGTGCGACGACGGCGAGATCGAGTTGGTATAAAACGCGATCAGGATCCCGGCGAGACCCGCGAGTAGCCCGCTGAGGACGTAAACGCTGGTGATGACGAATTTGACGTTGATACCCGAGTATTTAGCCGCTTCCTCGTTGCGCCCGACCGCGAAAAGATGCCGCCCGAACACCGAACGGTGCAAGAATACCCACATCACCACGCTCAATACGATCAGCACCACGAACGGCATCGGCACGCCCGCGACGTTGCCCGTCGCCAGTGCCATTAAGCCGGTGAAACCGGCGCCGTCCCCGAAGCCTTTGGTCTCGTCGCCGGAAATGAAGCGCGCCAGGCCGCGGTAAAATAGCAGCCCGCAGAGCGTCACGATAAACGGTTGCAACGGAATGCGAGTGATCAGTAGGCCGTGGATCAGCCCCAGCGCCATGGTCAGTGCGAGCGAGGCGAGGATCGCGAGCGGCGGCGCCCAGTGCCATTCGGTCAGCATCATGGCGAGGATCACGCCCCCGAGCGCGAACACGGAGCCGACCGAAAGGTCGATGCCGCCGGTGATGATCACGACGCCGAGTCCGATGCTGAAAATGCCGTACAACCCGACCAGACGGGCGATATTTTGCAGGTTGGTCGGGTTCAGAAAGTTGTTGTTCATGACCGCGACGATGACGCACAGGACGAGCAATAGCCCCAGAAGGCTTAACTCCTTGCGCGAGTTGCCCAGCATCGTGGCAAAGGCGGAGGGCGGCGCCTTCGGGTTTTGCCCGGCGGTCGCCGTGGCGGGCAGTGGATTCGTTACCATTTGTTCTTTACCATCGTTGTCCGTTATTTATGTCGAGAATTGCTTGATTTGTTTGTCGGGTGAGGGCACCGCGACTACCCGCCTACCGCCAGCCGCATGACCGCTTCCTCAGAACATTCCGCCCGGTCCAGTATTCCCGTCAAACGCCCCTCGTGCATGACGGCGACGCGGTCACTGAGCAGCAACACTTCCTCCATGTCGCTACTGATTACCAGGACGCCCACGCCCTGTTTGGCCAGTTCGCGGATCAGTACGTAGATTTCCGCTTTCGCGCCGACATCGATCCCGCGCGTCGGTTCATCGAAGATCACGACTTTGGGGGAGAGCGAGAGCCATTTCGCGATGACCACCTTCTGCTGATTCCCGCCCGAAAGGTTCTTCGCGAGAAAGTCCACGCCGGGCGCCTTGACCCCGAGTTGTTTCGCCGCCCGCGCCGTCACGTCGGCTTCCTCGCCCCGGCGGATCAGCCCGAGCGAGGCGAAGTTGTCCAGCGCGGGGAGCGCGATATTCTCGCGGATCGTCATGTCCACGATCAGACCGGAGCGGCGTCGGTCCTCGGGAATCAGATAGATGTGCTTGTTGATCGCGTCTTTCGGAGAGTGGATTTCGAGAGTTTCCGCTCCCAACCGTATCGTGCCGGACAAAGGCGGCTCGACGCCGAAAATCGCCATCGCGAGCTCGGAACGACCGGAGCCGACCAGCCCGGACATACCCAGTATTTCGCCCTGACGTACGGCAAACGAGACTTCCTGGTTCGGGTAACGGCGCGTACGGACCCGATCGAGTGTCAATAGGTCCGGGCGCTCCGGTTCGTCCCGCGCCTCGGGGACCATCGCGGGAGCCAGATCGCGCCCGACCATGAGCCGGACCATGCGTTCGTGCGTTATCTCCTCGCGGGTAAGCCCCCCGGCGTTCCGCCCGTCGCGCAGACCCACGACCCGGTCGGCGATCTGGCGCACTTCGTCCAAACGGTGCGAAATATAAACGACGCCGACGCCCTGCGAACGCAGTCCCTGCACGACGGAAAGCAACCGCGCCGTTTCCGTCAGCGTCAGGCTGGAGGTCGGCTCGTCCATGATCAGGACCCGCGCTTTGAGTGACAACGCCTTTGCGATCTCCACCATCTGCCGCTGCGCGAGCGACAACCGCTCCAGCGGCAGGTCTGCCGGGACACGTAGCCCTAACTGGTCCAGGTACGGCTGGGTTTCGTGCACCATCCGCTCCCGGTCCATCAGGCGCAGGGGACCGCGTACCGGCTCCCGACCGAGGAAAACATTCCCGGCGATGTCGAGATTGTCCAGGACGTTCAGCTCCTGATGGATGAAACTGATCCCGAGCCGGATCGAGTCGCCGACCGAACGGATCGTCACCGGTCTGCCGTCCCGGAGGATCTCGCCGGAATCCGGCTGGTGGATGCCGCCGAGAACCTTCATGAGCGTCGATTTGCCCGCGCCGTTTTCACCGAGCAGGGCGACGATCTCGCCGCCGTACACCTCCACGTCCACATCCTTTAACGCCTGCACCCCGGCGAATCGCTTGCTGATGCCGCGCATCGTCAGGGTAGGAACAGCGTCGGGCAGTCGAA
Source organism: Armatimonadota bacterium (assembly GCA_014379275.1). Lineage (GTDB taxonomy): Bacteria > Armatimonadota > Armatimonadia > Armatimonadales > Armatimonadaceae > JACMIU01. The sequence goes on from JACMMA010000088.1 coordinate 2,414, forward strand.
TCACGAACCGCCCCGCTGTTTGTTCAGGTTCTTTTCGAACTCCTCGACGTTCTCTTTCGTGATGCCCTGGGTTTCGACGATCTTTTGCCCGTTCGCCGGAACCCCGGATTTATCGCCCTTGATCAGGTCCACCATCATTTTGACGCCTTGATAGCCGAACTGGTACGGTTGCTGTACCACGGTCGCGTAGATCTCCCCCGATTTGATGCCCGCGAGCGTCGCCTTTTCTTCGTCGAAGCAGATGATCTTCACCTTACCGGACTTATTCGCTTCCTTCACGGCGGAAAGGATCGCCGGTCCGTTATAGCTCCACAGTCCGACTTCCGCCGCCAGATCCGGATACTTGGTCAGGGCGTCGGCGGCGTTGGTCTTGGCGCGGGCGTGGTCGGCGTCGTCGGTGCGGACGTCCACGATGGAAACGTTCGAGCCTTCCAGCGCCGCGCGGATGCCTTCTTCACGCTGCTTGGCATTTTCGGCGTCGCGCTTGCCGACGAAAAGCATGATCTTACCGCCGCCCGGGAGCGCCTTTTTAATCAGTTCCCCTGCTTGCTTACCCGCCGCGGTATTGTCGGTGCCGATGTAGCAGATCCGCTTGCTGTCCGGGGCGTCGCTGTCCTGCGTGATCAGCACGGCTTTTTCGGCGACGGTGTTGAGCCACGCGGTCTGGTTCTTCGGGTCCACCGGGCTGATCGCGATGGCTTTGACGCCTTTGGCGAGCAGGTCATCCACGTTGGATTTCTGCGTCGCGGCGGTGCCGTCGGCGGGCATAACGAACTGCAGGTCCACGCCCGGCATCTCTTTCTCCGCCTGCTCGGTGCCTTTGCGGGCGATAGTCCAGTAGTCCGACGGGTTATTGGTCACGAACGCGATGGACATCTTCTCGCCGTCCGCGCCGGAAGACGCCGCGGGTGTGGTACTGCCGCCGCCGGTGGTGCCACTAGTTGTGTCGGCGCCGTTGTTGGTGCATCCCGAAAGAAATAGGGCTGCTGATACGGCAAGCCCGGCAAGAAACGTACTGCGGTTCATAGAAAAACTCTCCTTGAGCGAATGGTAATAGCACTATTACTGATCGGTAATTGACGCTAACGATACAAATCTCCTGCGTTGCGGGGGGAGTGAGGTTCCGATGTTTTTTACCGCGACGATGCCGACGCCAATCGACTGCCCGCCTACCGTCTGTCGGCAGCGGACCGTGAACGTGTTCGCGCGACTTTAAGCGTCGCACGTGCCGCGTCACTCGTCGGCACTTCCTCATAGTCGCCGGTGACCGTCGCCGCCAACTCCCCATTGACATAGATTTCGGCGTCTTCGTCACGCACGACCCGCAGGTTCAGTTCTGCCTGAACGTCCGGCGAATCCAGATATCGTTCGTTTTGCAGTACCGGAGTGAACCGCCAGGCGCAATCGCGAAGTGTCCACCTCTGCTGTGATTTTGAGAACCTTTTTGAGCCGGTCGGTTATATCGAACGAGGATCCGTCGAATCCTCCTTTACAAGAACCGATAGTTTGCCCGTCGGCCGCGACATTCGTATCATAGTCGGCTGCGCCAAAGTGTACCATAAGTCGTTGTGTTTTCCAACCTGTCGGCACAAAAAAACTGTAGCAGTACCGAAGCTTCTGCGTGGGAATGCTGTTTTTGCCGACCCGTGACCGTGTCGACTCGTAAGGATATGGTACCAAAATTTATCCATCCATCACTTTTGGAACGGCTGTCGTCTGGGCAAAGATAAAATGCCCATCCGAGAGGGAGTGGCGAACATTGGTGTCGTTCGTGTCTTAATGATGATTGATCTGGATCGTGGGGTAGGAAGTGTCAGGGGATATGGATTGGTTTATTTGGTCGGAGAAGCGACGCTGTAGCATTTGTCACCTTCTATGACGGCAAACATCTATCAAAATGATAGCGGACCGCCCATATCGGACGACCCGCCGCCTCGCTAAACTCCTGTTTACTGCTTCTTCGTAACCAGGTCGTTGAGCACTTCGCCCTTCGTTCCCGTTTTGCCGCGTGGCCCGTGCGCCACGCGTATCCGGATTGCGAAACACGTCGTCCACGGCGCGGGAGTCTTTGAAACCGTATGATCCCGGGGGACGCATGGCGACAGCTTGCGGATACGGGGTGTAAAGAAAGCGATCTCGACCATTCGTCCGGGCAAAGAGCTTGCAAGAATCTGGATATTGTTTACGGTATTGCACAATCAGCGGATAGAGTTTTCTCAGATCGCTGACTCCATTTTGTGGGTCGCCCAGTATGCGCCCCTGGGTGTCTACGTCGGCAATCCCTTCATCGGGTATGTCTTCTTCTTGCACCCCTTCGAGATGTGTACTGCAGAACTGGCACGGTTCTGTTGCGATACTGCCACATTTATTATCAACGCAGCGATGGCCAGGAGCCGAATCAATCACACTCTCCCAGACTCAAGCTATTTCATGTGCAACACTCCCTAATAGGCATCACGACCTGGGACCGATTTTTCACACTGAAAATTACGTTACACCTCCCCGATAAGCGACGGGAACGTTTGCTTGACCCAATTATGCTGCCCCCCCGGCCTGCCCTATCAAGTATTTCGAGAAATTCTTCACATCTATTTTTTTGCGGCGTGGCGTATGGGAATGGGGTATAGTATATGTCACCCTCTATGGCGGCGAACATTGAAAGCATTCTTCAAAAGGTCAAACGCTACGTCGCGCCTGCGGATTCCGCCCTGCTCCGGCGGGCACACGACTACGCCACCGCGAAGCACGAGGGACAGTTCCGCAAAACCGGCGAACCGTAC
>JACMMA010000620.1 GCA_014379275.1 Armatimonadota bacterium
GTGGTCCGTTCGTTCTGCAACGCTCCGAGTCGGAAGATTCCATACCAGAGCGGGCGCGGTATGTATTGCGCTTCCGCACTGCGGGTCGGCGATCCAGTCCGTGGGAAGTCGTGTATGAACTGCACGGTACGGACGACGACAAAGTATTGGACACCTTACGAGTCGTCGCCGTTTTGCACGGCGCGCGGGAGCGGTGAGAAAAGTCAACGAAATGCGTCCAGGGCGGGAGTATTGCACTGACGGGTTTTGGGTACAAGGCACGTAGAGAGGTCTTTACAATGAGCCAACCAAACGAAACAGACAACTACAAACACGATCCCGAGGCGCAGAAGAAATTGCGCGATATGGCGAAGAAAATCGATTATGCGATGCTGACCACGGTGGACACCGACGGGACGTTACGTTCTCGCCCGATGTCGACGAATGGCGAAGTCGAATTTGACGGCGATATATGGTTTTTCACCTACGGATCGTCGCACAAAGTGGATGAGATCGAGCGACAGCCTCATGTCAATGTTTCTTTTTCAGAACCCAAAACGCAAACCTATATTTCGATCTCCGGCACCGCCGAACTGGTGACCGATAAGGCGAAGATCAAGGAACTCTGGAAGCCGGAACTCAAGGCGTGGTTTCCCAAGGGTACCGACGAACCGGACATCGCCTTGTTGAAAGTACACGCGACGAAAGCCGAGTACTGGGACTCGCCGAGCGGACTCGTGGCGACGACGGTCGGTCTGGTGAAATCGATCACCACTGGCAAGGCACCCAGCGAGATGGGCGACCACGAAAAACTCTCCCTGACTTAACGCGTGGGGTTTCGGGTGCCGGTCACGGTGGACCGGTACCCGGTGTGTTATCTTCCACAGCGCGAAACCTTTTCCCCCTGCCCTGTTTCTAACAGATATATTTGGTCCGCGTCCTTGGGAGCGGGTATAATATCGGCTACTAAACGGATTGAACCTCTGCTTATCTCGCGCAACTCGAAAGTTTTTATTGTGACTAAAATTCTCACCCCTTCCCAACCGCTCTCAGATTCTGCCGTCGTGTCTATGCCTGACAATTCTTCTGTATCGGACGACGGTGGCAATGTCCCGATGCCCCGGCGACCAAAAACGGCTCTCGTCCTAGCACTGGTGACGGGAGGGATTCTGGCGTCGGTAGCGGGTGTCGCCGTAGCGCGAGTCAGCGAAGCGAACCGTCGGGCGGAGCGGATGGCGACCGTGTTCGCCCCCGGTGTGAAAGTCGCGGGCATACCGCTCGCTGGTTTGTCGCGCGAATCCGGCGTGGAGAAAGTACGTGCTTGGGCGAAGACCGAGCTAACGACGAACACCGTCGCACTGGTCGCCCCGGAGAGCGGTCGCCGCTTCCTGATCACGCTTGCGATGGCGGGCGCACGGTACGACACGGAAGTTGCTGTCAATGAAGCGTTCATAGTCGGCAAGCAAGAAGACGTTTGGTCACGCCTCCTGCACGGTGACAAGGCGTACGACGTCAACGTGACCCCCGGGTTCAAGGTCGACGAGAAGTCCGTGACGAAGCAGTTGGCGTCGGTGGGCACTAAAATCGCTGTCCCTCCGAAGAACGCCCGCGCGAAGATGATCGACGGTGTTCTACAGGTGACCCAACCGGAACAAAAGGGGATCGCGCTGGACGTGGACGCGACCCGCAAGGCACTTTTGAAAAATGGTGTCGAGGAACTACGCGACGGCGAGCAGGTGACGATGGTGATTACCGAGACCAACCCCGCGATGACGGGCGACAACCTCGGCGGCGTCACCACATTGCTTGCATCCTATACCACGTCGTTTGGCTCGTCCTCGGCGGCGCGGCAGAGTAACATCCGCAAGGCGTCCGCGCACATGGATGGGACATTGCTGGCTCCCGGCGAAGTATTTTCCTACAACGACATTGTCGGACCGCGCTCCCCGCGCCTGGGCTGGCGGAACGCTCCGACGTATCAGGACGGGCAGGTCGTGCCGGGACCCGGCGGCGGCATCTGTCAAACCTCGACCACGCTTTATAACGCCGTACTACGCGCGAACCTGAAGGTGGTCGAACGCCGTAACCATTCCATGCCGGTACATTACGTCCCGGCGGGGTGCGATGCCACGGTGGACTACGGCTCCCAGGATTTCAAATTCCAGAATAACACAAAGGGTCCGGTGTACGTCCAGGCGCTTACGCCGGGTGGACGATTAATATTTAACCTGTACGGGACGGCAGAGGCGACCCCGCCGAAAATCGATGTGGTCACCGGGGGGCGTAGCTCGCGGCGTGGGGGTGGTTTCGCGGTAGCTGCGTACAAGGTGATCCACGAAGCGGACGGAACGACAAAACGCGAGTATCTCGGCACGTCGTCGTACCGCCCGATGGGTTCGCATACGGCGGCACGACCTCGCCCGCGGCCACGCCGCCGGGCGCGTATGGCGACGCCGAAACCGACAGCCCCGGCTATCGCACAGGTCTCCGCCCCACAGTAGAACCGGCCTAATCCCGTGAGGCGAGACGGGCGACGGCATCGCGTATCTTTTGCGTCCACTCGGGATCGTCCGGCGCGACGACGACCACATGAAACCCGTGTTCGTCGCCTTCCCATTTTACGCCCTCGCTGTCATCCACGTGCAAGTCGATGCGCCACGCGGACGGTAGTTTCGAGGGTCCGCGTTGATAGCCATGCTTCTTGAGATACGTCAGATGGATCGTGTCATTGATCACGTCGGTGATTTTAACTCCGTGGAATCCGAGCCAGCATTTCATGTGCCACGGGTCGCGAAGCGACGTCGTGTAAATCCAAACCTCGTGACCGTCCCGGATCAGGTCGCGCATCAAGGCGCGTGTCCCGGCGCGGAGTGGTTCCGTGAACCAGGGGCGCAGGAGCCATGGGACACGATTCGGCTCGTAAGCAACATCGTCGCCGTAATAAACCAGCGTGTCGTCAACGTCGAAGGATATACGCATGATTCACCTACCGGCCTGAACACCGAAGTGTTCCGCTGTGAGCACTTCGGTGCCTGTTATTAGAACAGACTCAACTGTTTTCGACCCGGTGGCGTCGCGTTCGGCAAACCCAGAAACGTGCGTAGATCGGCGATGGTCGCCGGGGCATGTCCCTCGAAGA
>JACMMA010000621.1 GCA_014379275.1 Armatimonadota bacterium
CGAGGCTTACGACAACGGCGCGGAGAACGCCGGGCAAACCGGCGGTCCTTGCGGCATCTGGTCGCACGCCTCGGACCGCATCGTTATTCGGTACTGCAAATCATACGAAAACCGGACCGGGGGAGCGGCGGACGGCACCGGGTTCGACCTCGACGGCGGGGTGACCAACTCGGTGATCGAATATTGCGAATCCTGGGATAACGACGGACCGGGCTACCTGATGTGGAACTACGAGGATGCGCCGTTCACGCTTTCCGGCAACACCATCCGCGACTGCGTCAGCACCAATGACGGGCGCAAACACCGGTACGCAGGCATCCACCTCGGCACTTCCGGCGAGCCGATCCTCGACATCTACGTGCGCGACTGCACCGTCACACAATCGCCCGTGCCGGACGGGGGCGGTTCGCCCGCCTGCTTGCAGGTCGAGGGGAAACACAACGAAAACATAGTGTTTCGCGGCAATACCCTGGTGGCAAGCGGTGGTGTCCCCGAGACGCGTTTTCCCGAAGGGGTGCACGGTGTCGCCGTCGCCCCGTAAGACAAACGGCATGAATAGCGAGTGGTGGGGCGTAGGCAGCACTGTTGCGACGTAACCGCCTTCAGGCACTGGCACTCGATGCACAAAGTCGCCCGGTGCGATTCGCACCGGGCGACTTTCGCGGTGAAGCGGGCGCTACGCCCCTTTCCGGCGGCGTGCCACGATGGTGGCGCTGCCGAGGATGGCAAGTGCACCGGCGGCGAGCGGCAGGCTTCCGGCTTCCGGAACGACGGCGACTTGCGCTCGAACCGCGCCGCCGGGAAACACGCTCGTGTGTGCGTTGAAGTAGTGACCACCGGGGTTCGCGATTATCTGTGAAACCTCGGTCACGTTGGTGCCTACCGAGGCGTACGGAACGGCGGTCCCGCTTAAAGAGGTGCCGAAATCGACCAGAATGGGGCCGTTGACGCTAGCCCCACCGGTATGAATGTGCCAGAACCGAAATTCATCCAGGTTTGTCAGGTTCGAGAGGCTATAGGTTACCGTCTGGTTCAGCGTGTCGAATGTCACCAGGGCTCGTGCCGATCCGTCCGGGTCCCCGACACCGAGGACGCCGGTGCTGCTGACTTCATTCGCGCCGAGCAGGGTCGCACCGTAGCTAAACGTTTGGGCATTGACGGGAGTAACGGCGAACAGCGATACCGCCACAACGCCGAGCAGGAAAACAAGAGATTTATTCATACGCATTCTCCGCACGCCGCACGAAAGGGAGTTGGTATACAATTCTTTACGGTACACCGGTGCAGCGAGTCCGATAGTGCAATCTCTGAAGACAGCGAAAAAGTTGGTGGGTGGCAAGGGATTTTATTGTTCCGATCCGAAACAGGAGTCTGCCGCGGGGGGCGGAACGGTTTCGCCCACACGTTTCCCGATCCGATCTATCCCAGGCACAAAGAGCATTCGTCGATGAAGACGGAAACGTTCGTGGTCACCATCCCGTTTTTGTTGCTACCATGTTGCCAACTTCGGGCCAGCAAAAGCACAAATGAGCGAGGGGTTTACGAAGGTACCGTCGGTACGACAAACCCACAATTGCCAATATGCACCAGCCGCTCGGCAGCAGTGAGAAGATATTGCGGGAAACATCGTCCGCGTAATTTATCGACCGGCTGCTCTTGACAAACACCAACAGCGGTTGTGCCATCAGTTTAGTTTACCGGTTGCGGTGTACCGGTTGCATCCATCAGGCAAAGAAGCCATGAAGTCAACTACACAGTCCCTTCCCGATATTACGGCGCCCAACCAACGCCCCACGTTGCGTGACGTGGCGCGGAGACTGAACGTGTCCCACACCACCGTGTCGCGTGTGCTGAGTGGTCAGGGGGCGGATTTGATCTCGGCGGAAACGCGTGCGCGTGTTATCGAAACCGCGCGGGCGATGCGCTACCGACCCAATCGCGCAGCACGGACGCTAGCGACGGGTAAGACGGGACTCCTCTCGTTATGGATCGGCGACCTGTTTCGTCCCTATTACGCGCGTACGATGCAGCATGCCAGTCGCGAAATCGAAGGAAGTGGCTACGAAACCGTGGTGTTTCACGTCCGTAACGGCAAGGTATCACCGGGCACATTATTTACCGCCGCCGACGGTCTCCTGGTGCATGACTGGTCCAGCGTCGTCGAGGCATATCTGGACTTCGAACCGCACCCGTTGCCGCTCGTAAATATGGGCGTTATTTGCACGAAGCGAGCAGACTATGTGGAGATCGACCTTTACCCTGGCGCGGTCTCTGCGGTGCAACACCTTATCGACTGCGGGCGCAAACGCATCGCCTTCGTGAGCTACCAGGAAAATCTTTTGCCTGGCGAGGCGCGTTTGCGGGCTTACGAGGATGTGATGGCTCAGGCAGGACTCCCGACAGAGATCATTGGCGTTAAGTTTAACAGCCGCCCCCAATGCCGTGAGGATGTGCGAGCCTATGTGAGCGAGCGGGGCTGTCCGGACGCACTGTTCTGTTTAAGCGATGACATGGCGATAGGCGCGTACCGTGCCCTCCACGACGCCGGGCTGAGGGTGCCGGAGGATGTCGCGATTGTCGGTTGCGACGGGATCGAGGAGGCAGAATATCTGGACACGCCGCTTTCGACCCTGTCGCTCCCGATTCCCGAAATGTGCCGCATCGCGATTGAATTTGTGCGACGCCGGATCGAGGACCCGACACTCCCGCAGCAGGGAGCGATTCTACAGCCGACCCTGTTACGACGCGGATCGTCACAGTCGTAGCAACACCAAAAGGAGACGAGTAGGCCGGAAGACGATTTCTATCGACGCCGCAGGCAATGTCCCGCGCATAACTAATTCATTCCAATGCAGGAGAAACCGATGACAGTACGAACGCCGATGTCCAACTGTGCTTCCCGCACAACAACCCGACGCGCCTTTACACTTATAGAGTTGCTCGTTGTAATAGCTATTATCGCGATTCTCGCGGCGATACTATTTCCCGTTTTCGCACAAGCGCGAGAAAAAGCCCGCACAACGTCCTGCCTTTCCAACATGAAACAGATCGGTCTTGCCGCGATGCAATACGTACAAGACTACGACGAGGCGTTCCCCATGGCGGGATGGAACGACGGTGTTGCTCACACCGCACCCATGCCGGATGGGAGGCGAACGTATGCCGGATGGAATGTTTGGCCACTACGCTTCTATCCTTATACCAAGAGCACCCAGGTATATGTCTGCCCGAGCGACACGAACCCGGAAAACCCGTCGTGGGCGCCGCAGGATGACGGCGTCATCAACCCGTATAGAAACGAGTGGGGTAAACCGTTTAACATGAGTTACGGGATGAACACCGATCTGTCCTGGTTTGACCCTGCCCAGGGTCCGATCTCGGACGCCGACATTAAATACCCGTCGAACACCTATTTCGTCGCCGACATCATGCGTGATCACACCGTCGGGTTCGGCTCGTGGTGGGACGGAATCTATTTGCCTAGCACGTTCAACCGGGTACTCCTTTCGCGCACCGACTGTGGCGGCATGATAAACTCGGGCGGCTTAACGTCCCTCGCGCCCGGCTCCGACCCCAAACCCTGCGCCCGCCATCAGCAGGGCAACAATTTCGTCTTCGCCGACGGGCACGCAAAGTGGGAGCATATGATGAGCAGCGACGGGTGGAAGGCGAACCCCAAACGAAAGAACGACCAGCGCGGCGCAGGTGACCCTGCAAAGCCTTGACCTCTGTTTCCCAAGCGCGGGCGGCGGAACGGATTCTGCCGCCCACGAATGATCACCGGTACATCTAAACCGGAAGGAAGATTCATCGATGAAAATAATCCCATCTGTGCCCGCGACATGGATTCTTGTCGCGTTGAGTTTCTCCGTACTCGCCGTCACCGGTTGCTCGTCGCTCGATTCCGGCAACGCGGTTAACACGGGACATCAGGCGTCGAAAGTAGCCGCTCCCAAACCTCCCCCCCTCCCCCCCGCCGCACAAGCCGTAAAGGACAACAAAACGATGCCCGATCAAGCAAAGGCACTGGAAATGAACCGCATCATGAGCCAGCAAAACAACAAGTAAGGCTCAGCCTCACAAAAATACCGGTGGCGCGACAAACCGACAATTGCTCATAGGTTCCGTTCGGTCTACAATACACCGAAGAAGCGGCAACGGTGGCGCACAATGGGAATATATTTACCCGGACGTATCCCAGCCGCTCCACCATGCATCGGAGTAACAGTATAATGCCTTTGAAAATAGCCATGATCGGAGCCGGGTCTATCGGCTTCACCCGCCGCCTGATGGGCGACATCCTCACCGTCCCTGAATTCGGCGACACCCATTTCGCGTTCGCCGACATCAGCCAGCAGAATCTGGACATGGTCACGCAACTCGCCGAACGCGACATCCGGGGCAACGACCTGCCCGCGACTGTTTCCGCAACCACCGACCGCCGCGTAGCTATCGCCGACGCCGACTACGTGATCTGCACGATCCGGCAGGGCGGGCTTCGCGCATTCGCGACCGACATCGACATCCCGCTCAAATACGGCATCGACCA
>JACMMA010000622.1 GCA_014379275.1 Armatimonadota bacterium
ATGCCTCCGATGATCAGGCTCTCCGCGGCGTCCGCGCACATTAACGCGGGCTGGATCCGGGTCGTGCCCTTCAGCGTCTAGGAAATCTGCTTGGTGTCGAAGTTGTTGTAATTGTCCTGCCCGCCGCGGACGGCGTGAGTGCCGATGCCGCCGCCGACGAGGTGTTCGCGGTGCTGAAGTCGTTGCACCCGCAGAACGCGCAGGATTTCATCGTGGATACACAGGAAGGTTTGCTCAAGCGGCTGGACGGTATCTTGATCGTATTTCAATTGATTCTGGGCGGTGTCGGCGGGCTGTCGCTCCTTGTCGGTGGCATCGGGATTATGAACATCATGCTCGTTTCCGTCACGGAGCGGACCCGCGAGATCGGCATCCGCAAGGCGGTCGGGGCGAAACGCGGCGATATTTTGCTGCAATTCGTCACGGAAAGCATGACGGTCTCCGGTGTCGGCGGTCTGATCGGTGTCGGGTTCGGTTACGGGGTCTCGAAACTGGTCGGCATCGTCGCGGGCGAGAATCTCCCGACCTTCGTCCCGCCGTGGGCGGCGTTCCTGGGCTTCGGATTCGCCGTCGCGATCGGCATGTTCTTCGGAATCTATCCGGCGTTCCGCGCCGCGAAACTCGACCCCATCGACGCCCTGCGGTTCGAGTAAGAGCCCTCACCCCCGCCCCCTCTCCGGCACGGAGAGGGGGCGGGGGTGAGTTCCTCGATTGCTTCGTTTTCAGATAATGTAGTAGAATACCGCACGGTTAGGAGCAAGCTACATTGCGAACAATGATTGTCGGATCGCCCTATGCGGGGCAAGAAACCCAGAGTTGGGGGAAGCGCGGGCGGTGGACCTGCGCGTGGGTCTCCTGCGCGGACGTGGTACCTCCGCCGTTTGTGAGCGCATACCGCTGCCGTTTCGCCACGAGCGGCGCAACCACAATTCGGGTGCATGTCACGGCGGACGAGCGCTACGAACTGTTTCTGGACGGGCAACGGATCGGACGCGGGAGCGAACGCGGCGACGCGCAGAACTGGTTTTTCGAGACGTACGAACTGACACTGGAACCCGGAGCACATACGCTGGTGGCGCGGGTCTGGTCACAGGGAAGCATGGCGGCGTTCGCGCAGATGACAGTCCGACCCGGCTTTTTGCTCGCACCGCAGGACAACGAGCACGACGCGTTGATCGGAACCGGGATCGCGCCGTGGGAGGCGAAAGTCCTACCGGGTTACACGTTCACTGACCCTATTGCCGCGTGGGGAACCGGTGCGAATCTCGTCGTAGATGGTAGCGCTTTCGCCTGGGATTTCGAGCACGGCGCGGGTGATGGTTGGGCACCGGTAGTTACCGCGGAAAAAGGCGCGGACTTTTACTGGCGCAACGAGGTTACGGACGAAGCACTCCTCCGCCCCGCGGTGCTCCCCGCGATGATGGAGCAACCGTACCACGGCGGGCGGGTGCGCCATGTCGAGGCGGTTGCTGCCCGCGAGACGCATGATATTGCGGTGCAAGCCGCGAATCATCTCGCACAGGAATCCGAAGGCTGGCAGCGACTGGTCGCGGGCGATGCCGCCCTGACTATCCCTGCGAACACGCGCCGACGCGTGATCCTGGATCTTCAGAACTACCTGTGTGCCTATCCGGAAGTCACGGTTTCCGGCGGAGCGGGGGGCATGGTTCGCGTTCACTGGCAGGAGTCACTGTACACAGACCCCCGCAAAACAATCAAAGAAAACCGGGACCAGATCGAGGGCAAGTACTTCGTCACGGTGTGGCATCTCAAAGACGGCATCGGGGACTCGTTCCTACCTGACGGCGGTGACAACCGACGGTTCGACACCCTCTGGTGGCAATGCGGTCGCTATGTCGAGATTCTGGTAGAAACAAAGGATACGCCGCTCACGATCCACCGTCTGGTTTTACGGGAAACGCGTTATCCGCTCGAAATGCGAAGCACGTTCGACGCGAGCGACGCGCGACTTTCCGAACTGATTCCGCTGACCCTGCGAACGTTGCAGATGTGTTCGCACGAAACCTATATGGACTGCCCGTATTTCGAGCAACTCATGTATATCGGCGATACGCGCCTCCAAGCCCTGATCACCTACACGATCACCGCCGATGACCGACTGCCGCGCAAAGCAGTCGAACTTCTGGGCGCGTCGCGGATGTTGAGCGGCTTGACGCAGTCGCGCTACCCCGGTCGCGTCCGTCAGATCATCCCGCCGTTCTCACTCTGGTGGGTTTGTATGGTCTACGATTACGCCCTGTGGCGCGGGGACAGCACGTTTGTTCGGGAACTGATGCCCACCGTGCGCGGCATCCTGGACCATTTCCTCCGTCTCCGCGACGCGGACGGATTGATCGCGGGACCGAAAGGGTGGAACGTGCAGGACTGGGTGCCCTCCTGGAAAGACGGCGTCCCACCGGATGGCTACGACGGCGCGAACGGTCTCCTGAACTGGCAGTTTATCTACACACTCGAACTCGCGGCGAAGTTGGAAACGTGGCTGGGCGAACCCGAGCAGGCGGCGCGCAACCGGCGTTTGATAGGGGAGATCCTGCCGTGCATCGAAAAAACGTTCTGGAACGCCGAGCGGGGACTATACGCCGATGACAAGGTGCAACAGTTTTTCTCCGAGCATACGCAATGTATAGCGCTACTCAGCGGCATCCTGGGCACGGAAAGAAGCGAGCCGATTTTTGCGAACCTGCTTTCCACGCCCGACCTCGCCCACACGACGATTTACTTCTCGCACTATCTTTTCGACACGTTGTATCAGCACGGGCGCACCGACATTTATCTGGAGCGGCTGTCGTACTGGCATGAATTAAACGCGAACGGTTTGAAAACTACGATCGAGATGCCGGAGCCGACCCGCTCGGATTGTCATGCATGGGGCGCGCACCCGCTGTACCACTTTTTCGCGTCACTGCTCGGCGTCCGACCGGGTGAAATGGGTTTCGCGTCCGTGCGTATCGCACCGCAACTGGGAACCCTGACGGCGGCAAGCGGTCGCGTGGCACACCCGGCGGGATTCATCGAAGTTGCTCTGGATAAAAGCGCGGAACGATTAACTGCGCAGGTAGCTCTCCCACCGGGGATCACGGGCGTGTTCATGCATGGGGGACGGGAGGTCGCGCTACATCCCGGTTCACAAACCGTCTCCCTACCGGTGGGGTAGATTCGAATACGAAAGGCAGTCACTCTATTCCTTTGGGGTGACTGTTCTGAAGGTTCTGTGTCAGTATTCGATTCCGCGTGATCTCAACTTCTTAAGACCGGTATATGCCCCGGAGGCTGCGTATCCCAACATCAATTGCCGGGCTAAAATGAAAATATAGCGTCTTCGGCACGCTATATGCGCTTCTACGTGCTACACAAAACGCCAGCAAGGAAGCGGCTGACCCTCTTGACAATACCAGGTATATTTATCAGGTAATGGAATAACGGCTCCAGTGTTGTGCCAAAGTATTCGATGAGTCGGTACCCGGAATGCGAAATTCAATGAACATCACAAGGTGGCTGACAATCACCGGAATGCTAGCGGTTGCCTGGGGAGGATTTTTTTACTCCGGCAGGGTCAACGCCGGGAGTGTAATCACGGGCGTGGGCACCCCCACGGTTACTTTCTCGCGGACCGATGATCCGGTGCCTTACTGGGATCTAAACGGAGAGTACCAGGTGCGCCATGCTCGCATCGTGATAAACGGCTCCGGCTTCTTGCGTGGCGGTGGCGTAGTGCAAGAAAAAGAGGGGGCGACCGAGGTTTCCCGTTACGCCCTGCGCTTCGATGACGTTCCCTTCCCGATGAGCGATCTGCAGGTCGCCGATAAAAAGGGAACCCGATTATCGGGCATGATACGGGTATCCGTAGAAATGCTGACGGACCCGGAGATAGCTAAGCCCCGCTCTTTCCGCGTGTACGACCGGATCGAAGCCCGGTTCGTCCCGGTCGCCCCGGAAGATGCCGCGACTGTTCGATTTGGCATTTCCGCACCTACGCCCTCACTCTAATCTGGCAGAAGGAATGGGCCACCTTCGTCGATATTAAATTGGTCATACCAATTCAGTGTCGAGCTCTTGCTATATATGATTTTTTTGGTATAATCGGAATCATTCCCTTTGTACTGGATATACCAAAAAGCAAGTATGAAGATTACCCGAATCGAAACCCATGTTTGTCACGCGAGGATGCGGAACTGGATTTTCGTCAAAGTACTGACCGATGTGCCAGGGTTATGGGGTTGGGGCGAAGCCACACTGGAGTGGCATACCCGCGCTGTCGTCGGTGCTATCGAGGATCTGGAGCCGCTTCTTGTTGGCGAGGACCCGACGCGCGTGGAATACCTCTGGCAGATGATGTACCGCCAGCATTTCTGGCACGGCAATGGCATGGTGCGCGGCACGGCGATTTCGGGGATCGACACCGCGCTCTGGGACATCGTCGGCAAAACACACGGCGTCCCCTGCCACAAACTCTGGGGCGGACCCGTACGTGACTATGTCCGGCTATATGCCCACCTCGGCGGCGGCAAGATGGAGGACTTTTACCAGACCGCGCCCGCCGACGCGTCCCGGTTCGCGGAACTCGCGGGTCAGGCTGTGTCGGAAGGCTACACGGCGTTCAAAACGATGGCGGTACCGGAAACGATGCCGCTCGAAGGGTTGCAACCGGTCCGGTACGCCGAAAAGTGTGTCGCGGCGATGCGCGAGGCGGTCGGTGACTCCGTCGATATTATGGTGGACTGCCACGCCCGCCCGTCGCCGCGCATGGGGCACCTGTTCGCGCACGCGCTGGAACCGTACGGTCTCTACTGGTTGGAAGAACCCTGCTGGCCCGAAACCGCCGAGGACATCGCGCAGATCCAGCGGGCGGTACGCACCCCGATTGCGACCGGGGAACGGCTGGTCGGGATTCACGCGTTCCGCGACCTGCTCGAAAAACGCGCCTGCTCCGTGATCCAGCCGGACATTACGCATTGCGGCGGTTTGTCGGAAGCGCGGAAGATAGCGGCACTCGCGGACGCTTACCGCGTGGCCATCGCTCCGCACAACCCGCAGGGACCGGTTTCCACGGCGGCGTCGCTGGAGTTCGGGTTTGCGACGCCGGGGTACATCATCTGCGAGTCGGTGCACAACGACGTGCCCTGGCGCGGCGACATCTGTTCGGAGTCGTTCACGGTCGAGCCGCAAGGGCGGCTGGTACGACCGGGCGACCGACCCGGCATCGGCATCGAGATCGACACAAAGGAGGTGGCGAAGCATCCGTTCGAGCAGGAGGTGCCGATGCGGACGTTTTACAAGGATGGTAGCGTCGGGGATTGGTAGGGACGGACCCGGAAGCCCCCAGTCGTCTCCCGGTTTTTGCTCCCCTTCTCTCATTCCGATGAGGGAGGGGGCTGTGGGGAGGGAGAAACAATCCGAGAACAAGCAAATGCCGGAAGAGACCAACACCAAGCACCCGTCCGTCGCCGTCATCAGTGGCGGACTCGGCGACATCGGTCGCGCGATAGCACGCGAACTG
>JACMMA010000089.1 GCA_014379275.1 Armatimonadota bacterium
AAGCCGGCACGAAACCTCGCGGGAGTTATTGCGACCGAAGCCGTGGCGCAAAACCGTTTCGACGCACAGGGACGCGGCATCGTGCGGTTGCCCCTCGACGGCGAAAGCGTTCGTCTCCTTGCTTACCTGGAGCCGGAAGATCATTCTAAAGGTGTCTTGGTGGCCCCCGGTGAAAAACTGACGGTCACGCGCATTGATGAAGGCACTAACACGTGCCACGTGACGAAATTATAAAGGAAAATTATGGGACCGATTTTTATTGCTATCGCTATCGTGGTAGTCATCTTCGTTATTGTCGGGATTACGACGTCGCTTCTGCGAACCGTGGACGCCGGAACGATCCGCCTTGTCACAAACGCTGGTGGCAAAACCGAGGTGTACAAAGGACCGGGCAAATCGTGGGAAGTTCCCTTGTTGACCACAGGGACGACCATTCCATCGAAGGCTATCAATATCGACCTGGATATCGCGGACCAGACCGCCGATGTCGACCGCGCTGGTATCCCCCGCCCGATTAAAGTGCGGGTACTGGCTTCAGCCATCGTGTCGGTCGGCGATTCGAACCTGATGATTTTAACGGCGGCGAACAAGTTCTTTTCGCGCAACATCAGCGAGCAAACCGCGATCCTGTCCGACCTTTTGACGTCCACCGGACGCCGCGCCGTCAACCTGCTCAACCACGATGAGTTATATTCGGCGAAGACCGCGAAGGCGGATATCAGCGAGAGCGCGGCGGCGGCAGTACTGGCGTCCGGCGCCATCGAGGATGACGACCGGTTGGCGATGATTATTAAATCGGCGTGTTCCCGTGAGTTGCAGGATCTGGGACTGGTATTCAACTCGCTCAACATCAAAGAGGTTCAGTCAGAAGTCGCGGAAGCACGTCGCCGGCAGTCGGCGGTAGAGGCGAAGGCGAACGCTGACATCGTGGCGGCGGATCAGGAGCGACGGGCGAAAGAGGCGCAACTCGCCGCCGAACAGGCGGTGAACGACAAGCAGCGTGATCTGGAAGAGCGTCGCGCCCAGAACGCGGCGACTATCGCTACCGCGGAAGCGATGCGGCAGGAAGCCCTCGCCACCCAGCGCACGGCAGAGTTGAAGGCGACACAGATCGCGCAGGCGACCGCCGACGCGATGAAGCTACGCATCGCGGCGGAAGCGAGTGCGGACGCGGAAGCGGTCAAGATCCGCGCCCTCGGTGCGGCACAGGCGGACGCCATCCGCTCGGTAAACGACGCTATTCGGGACGGCGGGGAAGCCTATCTGCAACTCAAGCAGTTAGAAATGTTGCCACTCATCACTCCGGCGATCGCGCAAGCACTCGCCCAGGCGAGGATGGTCAACATCAATAGCGGGAGTGCGGCGGAGGGACGCGGCGCGGCGGGCGGCGCGACGGATCAGATCACGGGGGTGATTCAAACCCTCCTGGCGACACAGTTGATGCGCTCCGAACTCAAGGATATGGATGTGAGCGGAAACAATCATAGCGAGGGTCGGGTACCGATTACGGGGACGGTACCGCCC
>JACMMA010000623.1 GCA_014379275.1 Armatimonadota bacterium
CAAAGAACCTAGCATCAACCCCGCACCGCAGGTACAACGATGCAACGTAAGGTTGCCCCCGCCCGGGCAGGGCAACACAAAAAACACAAAGTCACAAAGTCGTCGCCGGAAGCGTCACCCCGATCGGGGCGACAACGTCTTGCTCCGTATCCGGGGTATGCCAGAGTTCGCGCCATTTCCGCACCGAACCGAACAGGATTATTGTCACCGAGGCGAGTAGAACCACGGAGAGGGTAATATTGATCGTGCTGAAAACCCGTCCGTACTGCGCGATAAACTTCTCGTTCGCGAAGTTCTGTATATTCAGCATGCCCGCCACGAACACCGTCACCGTCAGGAAAACGAGCGGCACCAGCGTCACCCCGACGTAGCGGGCGCGTCCCATTTTCAGGAGTACCGTGGTCCCGATGGCGAGTGCTGTCACGGCAAGCAATTGGTTGGCGACACCGAACATCGGCCAGAGGCTCATGATCGAGCCGTTGTAGACCAGCCAGCCCCATGCGGAAACCACTAAAAGCGCAGAGAAACCGACTGCGAGCGGGTTCTTGCTGTCGCCGAGCGGCTTCCAGAGGGCGCCCAGACCATCCTGCATGATGTATCGGGCCACGCGCGTCCCGGTGTCAACTGCGGTCAGAATAAACAACGCCTCGAATACGATCACGAAGTGGTACCAGTACGAGACCAAATGCGTCAGACCCGGAATCTTGCCGAAGATGCTCGCCATTCCCACCGCCAGAGCGACGCCACCGCCGGTACGCCCGACCAGCCGCTCCCCGATCAGGTTCGACAGGTTTTGAATCTCGACCGGCATATAACCCGAAAGCGCGAAAACCTGCGCCGAGATCGCCGCCATGTCGATATCGGCGCCCATCTCCTTGACCATTTTGCCGATAGCGCCCGAGTTCATCGCGAAATAATCGCCGGGATGCAGGGCGCACGCGGCGACCAGTGCGGTCAGCGCGACGAACCCCTCCGTGACCATCGCGCCGTAGCCGATGAAGCGCATCGCGCCTTCGCTCGGGATCATCTTCGGCGTCGTGCCGGACGCGATCAAGCTATGAAAGCCGGAGATCGCGCCGCACGCGATCGTGATAAACAGGAACGGGTACACGGGACCAGGTACTACCGGACCGCCGCCCGCGACGAATGGCGTGATCAGCGGCATCCGGAGGGTCGGCGCGACGATGAAAATCCCGCCTGTGAGCATGACAATCACGCCCAGTTTGACCCAGGTCGAAAGATAATCGCGAGGGCACAGCAGCATCCAGACCGGGAGCGTCGCCGCGACAAAACCGTACACCGGCAAAGCAAGCGCGATGTTTTCCTTGGTATGCAGAAAGAACGGTTCCAGTCCCCATTGCTTCAAGTACGGACCGGCGAGTGTCGCCGCAATCAGCCCGACGACTCCGATCACCGACGCCTCGCCGACCTTGCCGGGGCGGAACTTGTACATCCAAACGCCCATGATCAGCGCGAGCGGGATCGTCGCCGCGACCGTGAACGTTCCCCACGCGGACTCGGCAAGCGCGTTGACGACCACGATAGCCAGCACCGCCATCGAGAGAATCAGGATCAAAAGAACCGCGACCTGCGCCACCGCACCGACGACCGGGCCGGTTTCGTCGCGGGCGATCTTCGCCAGCCCGTCGCCGTTGCGCCGCACGGACGCGAACAGAATAATGAAGTCATGTACCGCACCGGCGAGCACCGAGCCGAGCAGGATCCAGAGCGCGCCGGGAAGCACGCCGTACTGCGCGGCGAGTACCGGACCGATCAGCGGACCGGCGGCAGCAATCGCGGCGAAGTGGTGCCCGAACAGCACGAACTTATTGGTCTTAACAAAGTCGCGACCGTCGGCGAGCGTTTCGGCGGGCGTGGCACGGGCGTCACTGATGCGCAACACCTTTTCTGCCAGAAACGCGGCATAAAATCGGTAGGCGAGCACAAACACACAGGCGGCGACCAAGAGCAGGGGGATGGCGTTCATCGGCGACGCGGGTATCCTTCGGTGTCAGGGTGGGATTGTCCCGTCATTGTAACGGCAGGGCAGGGGGGTGTCAAACCTACAACTAAATCACAAGAGTACTCCGGTATTATTCGTCGGATATTGGCACGTCGAATTCCGACTGACGTTGAAGTATATCCGCTTCCTGTCCGGAAATGCTGTCTCGCGATGCGTGACGTACATGAACAACCGTCACCAATAAACGATTTCGCTCCTGGATCTGGTAGATGATGCGATGACTGTAAGAGGCGCCTTTGCGTATGTAGGTAATCTGTCTGGTTTCCCGCTTGAACCGGGCACTCTCAGGGACTATAGCGCGGTAAGGCATTGATTTTAGTGTCTCTAATGCGTCCCAGAAGCCTTTCTCCCACTCGCCCATGGCCGTTTCACCAGAAGTTGCGCGGACGTAGATCCGTGCCAGGTGAAAGTCATAGTATGCTCTCTCAGATAGAACAACGTCATACAATGCAACATCGTCGTCGATCATTGCGTTTGCACATCCTGTGCCCTCCCCGCATCAATATCTCGCCGTGAGCGTTCCTTTGCTTCGTTGAGTGTCATGTACTCGCCACGCTCGAACTGCGCGATCGACTCCGAAATTGCAGTGCATACGTCCTCGTATTCATCACGCTCTTCCTGCGTCATGGCGGCGAGTTTCTGTGCTTCGTCAGTCGCATGTTGCCGCAACCCCTCCCTGTAGAATATCAGGTCTTTTTCAGACAATGATTTCAAGCCGTTGGCAATTTCGTCCGATAACTCAACAGTCAATGTCATATCTTTGCTCCTGCCTTTATTTTAGCACGGAACAAGACGGAAGCGCTCACAGTTGGTAGCGAATAAGAGCAGGGATGGCTTTCACCGGCGGCGAGGAATCCCTTGGTATCGGGGCGGGATTGTCGCGTTGTTGCAACGGCAGTGCGGGGGGCAAACCAAAACAGGGCGAACCGTTTGGTTCGCCCTGTGTAATCTGTAAGTCTAAAGGTTATTTCAAGCGAGTATCATCCCAAGCGATGGGAATGTTATAGCCATAGATAGTGCTATTACTTCGTGCAACCCCGTTGGGAGATGCTGCGGCCGCTCCCGGCTCGTTCGCTGTCAGGAAAGCCGTTGCGCCGTTGTAGTTTAGTGCTTCATTCTTGCTCCACTTGGCATGACCGTCTGCGTACACAATATTCGCTCCGCCTTGGTGGCGACCATACTTACCAATATTGGCTCGACGTGCGGCGAGAGCTAAATCTACCATGAAGGAAGTGGCACATTTAGCTCCCGAAGGAGTCGAGAAGACCGCCTCGTTCCAATTGGCGTATGTGATATACCATGGTTGCTCCACCATATCTGCGGCACTATCAGCAACCATTGTAAGGTCGGCAGGACGCCCTACCATCGATTCGGTAACTGGGTAAGGGTTTGCGGGAGGATTGGAGAGTAGTGGACTGCCGCCGGGCGTTCCCGGTGGCATAGACATAAACACCCATCGGTTCACGCCGAGTGAGCGGCGAGTGAACCGCAGGGTCTGAGTAGTGTCATTGTTCGGACCCGGAATAACAATGCCGTTGTTATTCGTGCCAGTACCTGTCGCAGTGTCGGACCCGTAAATGGCATTGGGACATACTTGTATATCCAGACTCTTCGAATAAGTATTTAAGTGTCGCATCCACGAAGCGCGACCAATCGCCAAGTCCGTCGGATGATAGGAGCGATTGCAAGTTGGGTACGTCTCGTCGTAATCTTGTACGTACTGCATGATCGCTAGGCCGATCTGCTTCTGGTTCGACAAACAGGCC
>JACMMA010000624.1 GCA_014379275.1 Armatimonadota bacterium
CACTCTTCCGGACCGGAAGCGCATAAGACGGTTCCTGGCCGGCTACAGGCCGAAGGGTTATGAAATTAACGCGGGAGAGATCCCCCAATCACCGCAACTGCTTACGGTATGTGCCGGGGCTGAGGTGGTAGTGGCGCCGGAAAACCTTGCACAGGTGGTTCGAGTCCGCGAAACCGGTCTGGGCGGCGATGGTTTCCAGGGTCGCGTCGGTTTCGGCAAGATAGCGGGCCGCGGCTTCGAGGCGCACTTGCGTCATAAACCGGGCCGGGGTTTCGCCGGTCACCGCGCGGAAGTAGTGCGAGTAGCGGCTCCGCTCCATGTTTCTCGACTTCGCCAGGTCGGGAACCCCGATCGGCGCGGCGAGGTGGTTCTCCACAAAGCGGCGCGTTTCACTCAGGAGTTGATCGCGTGCCGCCGCCGTCTGTGCGCCGCCGTGTCGCTTCGCGCGGGCGGCTCGCTCGACGCAGAGAAGAAAATCGAACAGCGCGGCTTCGCCGTCGAACGGATCGCGCACGCTCTCGCCGAGTAGCGCGAGCCGCGCCGCCGATTCGCGCACCGCCGCCGTGTGTTCTTCGGCGGCGAAATCCCAGACCGTGCCGGTTTCCGAAAGCCGCGCCACCAGTCGGGTGATGACATACGGGTGGCGGATCATCAGCCAGAAAAAGCCCCAGTTTTCGGCGGCGTCGGCGGGCAGGAAATACCGGTGGGTGGACGGTAGGACGGCGAAGAACCCCCACCCTTCGGCGAGTGCAACCGCCGCGCCGTCCGCGCCCGCCCAGTACCCCCGCCCGGCGAGCGTGATTTGCACGAGCAGGATCGGATGTTTCGGATCGTGCCCGCGCTTCAACCCTTCCCAGGAATAGCCGTCGCTCGGCTGGCGCGTTTCCAGACCGGCGGAAAAGTGCGCGTCCGGCGGCGACGAGGCGAGGCGGGTGCCCCCACAGAGGCGATGGTGTAGCTCGCTGACTGCCGAACTCCCCGCCTCTACATACATCGCATGTCCCGCGCGACATAGTTCCGCATGTAATCCGCGATCGCGGTTTCCAGCGTGAACTGCGGTAGCGGGCAACCGGTCGCGCGCAGTTTTTCCATCGGGGCTTCGGTGAAGTACTGGTACTGGTTACGTAGCGCGTCGGGCATCTCGATGTAGCGGATGTTCGGCTCGCGGTCCATCGCCGCGAAGACGGCTTTCCCCAGATCGTTCCAGGTCCGCGCGGCGCCGGTGCCGAGGTTGAAGATGCCGTTGACGCTTTTGTTGTTGAGTAGCCACCAGATCGCGTTGACACAATCTTTCACATAAATGAAGTCGCGCTTCTGTTCGCCGTCGCCGTAATCAGAGCGATACGATTTGAAAAGGTTGAGTGCGCCGGTGTCCCGTATCTGCTCGAACGCGATTAAGGGCACGGAACGCATCTTCGCCTTGTGGTATTCGTTCGGCCCGAACACGTTGAAAAACTTGATGCCGACGGTTTGCGTGGCAAGCCCGGTGCGCAGGGCATGTAGATCGAACAGTTGCTTGGAATAGCCGTACATGTGCAGCGGGCGGAGCGTCGGAACCCGGGCGTCGTCGTCGCCGAAACCGTTCTCGCCGTCGCCGTACGTCGAGGCGGACGATGCGTAGATGAAGCGGATGCCGCGTCCGGTCGCCCATTCGGCGAGGTCACGGGTGTAGCGGAAGTTGTTCTCCATCAGGTAGTCGGCATCGCGCTCCGTGGTCGCGGAGCACGCGCCCAGATGGATGATGCCGGTCACATCCTTTAGCGTGTTCGCGCGTACCCTTTCGATGAAAACGTCTTTATGCAGGTAATCGCGGTAGCGGCGCGGCACCAGATTTTTCCATTTGTCGTCGGTGCCCAGTTCGTCCACAATCAGAATATCGTCCACGCCGTGCTCGTTGAGCTTCCAGACCATGGCGGAGCCGATAAACCCCGCTCCCCCCGTAACTACGATCATTTTTTGTTCTCGTCCTTCGGTAGTATCGTGTCGTTTGCTCTCCCCACATTCATGAAGAATTGGAGTGCCGATCGGTTCCGATCCCGGTCCCACACAGTCAATGTGAAGTGAATTTCCGCGCCAGGTTTGGCATCATGTGCTATCCGAACGGTGAATCCGGTCTGCAATGGCACCGAGCGTAGCTCACTCTCTATAACGGCAAGCCGACTCTCACTGGTCAGCACCGCGAACCCCGTCGGCTCTAACAATGACGGCTTCAAGGAAACGGTTGAACCGGGTAGGAACGTTCCGATCATCTCTACCGGGCTTAACGGCGATCGTTTCTGTGTGGATGTAGGCAGATCGCCCGCCGCGTCTATCAGGTACAGGAGCGGTTCGCGGAGGTTCGCCTCGTACTCGGCGCGGACCCCGGCGAGCGGCGGATAATGGCGCGGCGCGAGGTCGCCGGAAGTCGCCGTTTCGTCTGCCGGGTCGTTCAGCCCGATCTCGATATTGAAGCCATAGATGCCGTGGACGTAATACGCGTAGGTGTACGACAGCCCGGTGTTTCCGGGGCGGGACCCGGCGGGCGGCTCGCCGTCGCGCTTGATCTCGGTCGACGCATACGGGCGGTCTTTCTGCCGGGTCCGAATGCCGGCGGCGAGCGTCGCGTACCGGTCGGCGTCCGCGCCGTGCAGATAGTTTGGGAACAGGATCTTGCGTAGGGGGCTATGCAGATCCACGAACAGGCGAACGTCGCCCGCGTGCGCGGCGAAGAAATCAGCGAGTGCCTTCGATTCCGGCTCCGAGAGCGACGCCGGACCTTCGTAAATGTTCGCCCCCGGCCGACTGGTGCGATCGTTCCAGAGCGCGTCCTTTTCGCGGAAGCCACCCCAGCGCACCGGGAAGTTGCGGTTCAGATCCACGCCCACACTACTGCCACCGGGGACGGTCTTGCGGCGGTTCTTGCGCCAATCCTGACCCATTTTCGGTGGCTGCGCCGTCTCGTCGTAGATCTTCCCGTCCACATTCAGCACCGGGACCAGATAGATTTGTCGCTCCCGCATCAATCGGGTGATTCGCGCATCCTTGCCGTACCCGGACAGCAGTTCGTCGGCGAGCCAGAGCAGGCATACCGGCGGCTGCGATTCGCGCGGGTGGATTCCGGCGACCAGTAGCACACCGGGCTTCTTTGGGTCGGGCGCGGCATCGTCCCCCAAACGTAGCAATGGGATCGTGCGCCCTTCCGCCGTCTTCCCGAGCGTGGTCTCGTGAACCAGAGTCGGGTACCGTCGTTTCCATTCTTTGATCTTTGCTTGCATCTCGGTGTATCGGGGATACGTGAAAGCCCTCACCACCCCGCCCCCCGCTCCCTCGGAAGCGAGCGGGCTACAAGAAGCGGGAGCGACAGACAGCAACAAGCCCAGCAACGCCAGCATCGCGCCTACTCCGCGCACCCGAACTCGGGTTCGAGACACGGCGACCACCACGGCGAATACGTCGGCGGCTTGTAGGCGACTTCCGGCTGACCGGGCACATGATAAAAGGATTCGGTTTTAAGCAACTTTGCGTGACCGTCCGCCCAGAGGACGTTGACACGTCCCTGATGCCGTGCCAGCGGTGCGCCGTAGTCGGAGGAGGTGGCAACAAGCGGGGTTCCGGCGTGCACGAGTAGCCACGGAGAACGATTTTTCGTGTCCGGGATCGCGAGGGTCGCCGGGGACGGCGCGAGTTTTTGACGCCACTTCACCGGGTCGACGTTTATCTGCGGCAGGGACGCCCCGTCCACGAGCATCACGGTCTGCGAAGCTTTCACGGTCGCTGGAAGTGTACTGCCCTGGATGCCAGTCGGCGAGTAGTTGCCGCCTAGGAAATAGTTGTACATATAGCTGACCGGGTACCGCGTCGCGGGAGTATCCCCAGTTCCGGGCACATTCCCCGACTCGCTCGCATCGGAGGGGCAACGGAAAACCTGTGTGTTTTTCAGATACGGTTGCACAATGCGTGGCCATGACACGGGCGTCTGGCTCGCGGAGAACGCGCCGCTCGGTGCCTGATAAAACGAAACCGGGTAGTTTTCGTCGAAGTCCTGGTTGTATTGCAAGATCGCGAGCCCGGTTTGCTTCAGGTTCGATAGGCACGCCGACTGGCGCGCCTTATCGCGTGCCTGGGCGAAAACGGGAAACAGAATCGCGGCGAGGATGGAGATGATGGCGATGACGACGAGCAGTTCGATCAGCGTAAAAGCGGCGTTAGCGCGAGGAGTTTTGAGCATGCAGGTAGACAGATCCTTTCTGACACGAATCGTTGGTGAGGCGGCAGACAAACAATGGGCACCGTATCATACCAGATTGACGCGCGCGTCAACGCCGCCGTTTGCGCCGGAACGGGTTGGCTTTTTGCAGCCGCGTCCAGAACGCGTCCGCGCCGACGTGCAACGCGGTGCCCAAAATGGTGCCGATGGCGGCGGCATAGAAATGGTGCGGATGGCGGTTCGGGAAGTCCACCAGTGCCCCGAACGCGGCGTCAGACATCGCGTTACGATTCACCGGGGTGACGAAGTTGATCGCCCAGCTTCCGGCACGAAATAGGACGTAACTGATGACGAGGAAATACAGAACCCGTAGCATCGGTGCGATGAGCAGGGAGTGCGAAAGAAATGAGCGGTGCGGGATGAGTTTTTGGTACGGCCACCATAAAAAACGTAGCGGCCCCCATCGCTGGTAGATGGAGGAGTCGAGGTCGAGGTCGGGCGAGAGCATCAGCCCGGAGAACAGGGTGGAAATAACCAGCGTCGCACAGGCGGGATAGTCGGCGCGCCAGTCGGGGGGTGCAAAAAGTAGCCACGTGGGTACACTCAAGGCGGCTCCGATAATGGTCAGTCGGTCGTGCGTTTTCCCGTCGGGCATGGTG
Organism: Armatimonadota bacterium; assembly: GCA_014379275.1. Lineage (GTDB taxonomy): Bacteria > Armatimonadota > Armatimonadia > Armatimonadales > Armatimonadaceae > JACMIU01. Next base: position 4,846 of record JACMMA010000624.1, read on the forward strand.
AACGTTAGTTTATCATGTCTGTTTTTTGTTTTTTCTTTGTCCTCCCGGACGGGGCCAACCTGACGTTGGATCGTTGGACCTGCGGTGCTCGTTTCTTGTTTGGTGAACTTGGTCCTTCCCCGCGGTTTCCCGGTCTCACGCTTTCACACTCCGTGTGAAAACGCGAGACCG
>JACMMA010000625.1 GCA_014379275.1 Armatimonadota bacterium
CTCCAAATCGAACGGTTTGCTGAGTCCGGTGACCCCGGACAAGGGGGCATTGCCGCCGAGTATGACACGCTGTTCGTGCGGGCGAAACCGCAACTCGGTGAATCGCTCGAAGTTCCCGGCGCCACGCAAGCCGATACCGAACGTCGTCGCGCCGTCCCCCGGCACGACCCGCACCCGCAAACAGAAGTCCGCCGGCAGATCTTCCAGTGCGGCGACGGCTTGCGGAAGGTGTCGGGGCTGGAGGATCGCCTCCGAAGCCGCCAGAACACCCGGCGCCAATGCGGTCACGCCCGCCGAAACGGGTGTCGTGTACGGGGTCATTTCCGCGACAAAACGGGTCCCGAGCGTACCATCCTCCCGTTGCACCAGTTCGCGAAAGACGGCGTTGCCACCCCACTGCCATGCCCCGTCCGCCGTTTCGCCCGCGCGCCAGGGTATCCAACCGACCCCGATACGGCGGTTGTCTCCCCACGGTGCGGTCTTGATGACCGCGTTCCACGGCGTGTCCAGCGTATCCACCGGCGGGCGTATCCATTCCTCATCCGGCGAACGCGCCATCCGGTAGTGCGTCTGCAACCCGAGACCGAACAACAGGTAGTACCAGTCCCCCCATCGGAAAAGGTCAGGACATTCGGGGACGGACTTGTAACCCGGTTCGCCGCCGCCCGGAACCAAAAACGGCACGTCGTCCGCCACCCAATTCCGCAAGTCCTCGGACCGGTAACGCAGTAACGTCCCGCCGCGCTCGAACAGGACCGGCGTTTCGTGGTTCGCGGTCACCAACATATGAGACACCCCACCTCCCCCGCGCCAGACGAACGGGTCGCGGAAGTCAACACTCGCATACCCCGGCGGCGGTGCAAGGAGCGGCGTTATACCGGTCGGCTTGACGAAATGAACTCCATCCGCGCTCCGGGCGACCCGCACCTGTTGGCTCCGATCGCGCTTCCGGGTGGCGTAAAAAGCAAGAAATTCACCGTGGTCGTAGACCACAGACCCGGTACAAATAGAGCCCTCCCAATCCTCGGTGATTGCCAAGGCGAGCGGATAATGCGTCCAATTCACCAGGTCAACCGACGACGCATGCGCCCACTGGTGCCCGCCCAATCCGCCCAGTGCCTGATGATGCCCTTCATCCAGAAGATAGTACAGGTGGAACACGCCGTCGTGCGTAAACGGCATGCAATCCCCAACAAACCTATCCCCGCCCGGTCGAAAATACTGCATTGTTTTCGTTTTTCTTTTTCGTCCGGGAAGGACGAAAAAGAAACAGAACTAGCGCGGGAAGGTTACCGCTGCCACGGTCACGCCTTCTTCCGTTTGCAGAGTGAAGTCGCCTTGTAAGTCGCCGCGGGTTAGAGTTTCGATGATCTGTAAACCTAAGTCCGTGAACTTACGGACGTCGAAGTTTTCGGGCAGCGGATCGCCATCGTTGCGCACTTCGAGGCGCCACTTATTGTCCGGCGCCTCGATCAAGCGCACCGCGATGAAGCCCTCGTTCGCTATTTTGAAACCGTGCTCTACCGCGTTCGAAACCGCTTCGTTCAGGATCAGTGCGACCGAGTTCGCCTTGTGCGAGCCGAGCATCAGATCGGGGCCCTCCACGTTCATCTCGATCCGCTTCGACGGATCCACGAACGACTGCTTGATCGCCGTCAGGATCTGATCGGCGATCTTGCGCACCGAAATCGTATCCAGGTCTTCCCGAGACAAAAGGTCGTGAACGGCGGCGACGGCCAGAACGCGGTTAATGCTCTCGTTCAGCACTTCCTTAGGCGACTGGTTCGTCACGTAGTGCGATTGCAGGCGGAGGAGGCTCGCGATGGTTTGCAGGTTATTTTTCACCCGGTGGTGCATCTCCTGCAGGAGGGCACCCTTCACCATCAGTTTCGCGTTCTCGATCGCGACCGCGACCTGGTTTCCCAGCGTGTCGAGCACCGCGATCTCATCTTCCGTGAAATCGTGCTGCTTCTCCGTGTAACAGTTCATCACCCCGATCACCCGCTCGCGCACTTTGAGCGGCACGCAGGCGAGGCTAGTCAAGCCCTCGCGCTTGGCGATTTCGGGGAAGCGGTATGCGGGCGACAACTTCACGTCTTTCACCGTCACCACGCGCCCGGTCTGGATCGCCTGTCCCGCGATACTCTCGCCCATCGGCAGGTTCGGTTTTTTGACGTAATCCTTGCTCTGGGTCTGGGTCGCCTTAAGCACCAGTTCTTGTTTTTCTTCGTCCACCAAAAGGAGCGACACGATCTTGAAGTTCATCGTCTGCGCGGTGGCGGCGACGGCGAGTTGCAGGATCTCTTCGAGATACAGGTTCGAGGTGATCGTTTTCGACACTTCGGCGACCGTGGAAAGGTGTGTCGCCCGCTTGTTCGCCTCGCGGATGCGCCGCGACGCCGCGACCGACCCGGCGACCTGCGACGCGATCGAGGACAGCAGTTGCACCTGTTGCTTGTTGTAATCGTGCGGGGCGAGCGTGCGGACATTGATGACACCGATGCACTCCCCACGCCAGATCAGCGGGACCGAAAGCATACTCTGGTAGCGGTCCTCGCGCAGTTCGGGCACGAACTTGAACCGGTCGTCGCCGAACGCCTCGGACGCGATGGCGACGTGTTGTTTTTCCCGCGCCACCCAGCCGGTGATCCCCTCCCCGACGACGCACTTGATCTTGCCGAGCAGCTCCTGCGCGAAATCGTCGGTCGCCGCGCGGAGGACGAGCATGTCGCGGTTTTCATTGAACAGATATACCTGCGCGGAGTCGGTCGCGGTCACTTCCACGGCGATTTCGGCGATCAGCGGCAAAATCTCGTCGGCGTTGACGACCTGTCCGGTGGCCTCGCCGATACGCCGGAGCGACGCGGCTTCGGCAGCACGGGCGTCTAGGGCGGCCTCCAATTGCCGGACGCGGTTGCGGACGTCGGCGAGTTCGGCATCCTTTTGCTCGAGGCGTCGCTGAAGATCGGCGGCGGAGGGCGTGTCGGATTTGGCACCGGGGAAAAACGGGATCGGCATACAGTGATTGTACCGCGCTTACACGATGGCGCGTAAATCAGCGACGACTCATGTCGCCGCGGCCACCGCCTTCGGGGCGTCAATCCTGCCAATCCGGGGCGATCGTTTATCTCTTGCCAAGCATAGCGATAGCAGTATCAATGCTGCCGCGTTTAACGCTGCCGCATTTGTTGAGCGCGTGGTGTTCTCGCGCCGCGCGGGCGGGCATAGGCGATCCCGATTCGACCGTCCTCCAGGTTATAGCGGAATGCGATTCCCCCGCTGTCGTCGATGCACCGCGCCTCGGTGCGAAATCCCGTCAGGACCGACCCGTCGAACGTATCGCCCCGGCGCGCGACCAGCCGCGTCACGCCGCGGGCGTTTTGTGTGAACAACGCTTGAAATTCGTCCCTGCCGTTGGCGAAGGGGTCAGGTTCGAGCGGGAGCAGGGTTGCGACGAACGCCACGTCGCCGCCCCCGTTGACACCGACATCGCCGATGATCTGTGTGTACGTGCCTACATCGTCCGGCGCGGTACCGCCCTGCGTTGCTACCAGGTCCATGCGTTTGGTGCGCGTGTTGTACGCGAAAGCCCCTTGAGACCCGTCCGTCTCCGCCGCGAAAACGATCAAAGCCGACGCGCTGTTGATGGCGGCACTTTTGCTACGTAACACGGTGAACATCCGCCCGTTCGGCGCGGGGTCCCCCTGCTCGAATACCGGCGCGAACTGCCCGGTTTTGTCCGCCCAGTACAGCCCGTAGTTCACGCCCCGTTTCGCGTTTTCGATCACGGCCGACCACGTCACTTCTCCGGCGTCGCTGATCTGCGGGCGGGTCAGGCGGCGGAACAGCGCCGAGGCATCGTCCGGCGCGCCGGGCGTCAATGCGGTCGCGTCCCGCTCCGAACCGGTCACCGGGAATGTGTAGTAGCCGCCCTGTGCCCGCTTTTCGTTGAACGTTCCGAAGCAGACCCGTCCCGAACTATTCACGGCTCCGGTACCATCCAGGTCGAATCCCCGTGGCGGTACGCGGCGCAAGGACGAAGTGATGGCGCGACGTAACTGTTGTGTCGCCAGATCGTACGCGAACAGATGCGGTTCGCTGCCCGGGGGCGAGGCGGGCGTTTCGGAGGACGGTGTCGAAACGCTGCCGAAGAAACACAGAAAACCCCCGCCGTCCTTTTTGGCGGCGAGGAACGGAGCGAACAGGATGTCGAAATTGCCCCCGCCCGCGGCGGGGGCGCCGTGGAGCGCGACGGGAGCCACGGTATCTGGTCTGGCGCTGTTGGCGAGGAAGATTCCGGAGCCGACATCGGTGTACGGGTTCGACGAGTTAATATCTTTGATCGCGTCCTCGCGTACCCCACACCAGAACGCTATCGTGCCGTTCGCGGAGACGACAGGCGGCGGATACACCTCGGATGGGTGGAGACGCCGCACAGGCTGTGTCCCCGGTATCGCCGTTTGCACGTCGGCTATCTTGATGAGTGTAAAGCCCGCGCGGTCCTGCGCAAGTGCCGCAGACGCATGGGCGAGGACGAGAGCGAGCCCGATACAGAGAACATTTCGCCGGGATTTCATACGCCGAGTATATCGCTTCGCCGGTTGCTCCCGCTGTTTCATTTCGCCGCGCTTCGCGCCCAGACCGCGTATAGCGTCACTCCGTCGCGCACGCCGAGCGGAATAACTGCATCGTTGGTGACGGGGTCTGCCATCCCCATCAGTCGCACAAACTGTTCGAAATCGTCAAAGCCGTTGTTGTCCGGGCTGAACGATTGCAGGACGAGCACAGCGACTTCGGAGCGGAATCGTTTCGCCTCGATGACCGCGCTCGCGGTGCGATGCAGGAGCTGGTATCGCAGGTTTTGCGGCAGAGGTGGCGTCAACCCGAGCAGTTCGACCAGATAGGCGAGTCGCGTTTTCCTGCCCGAGGTCGTCGTTCGCTGCCAGACGTCCAGGGTCGGACCGAGGCTTCCCTTGTC
>JACMMA010000626.1 GCA_014379275.1 Armatimonadota bacterium
GCGGACGGCGTCTACCGCTGGCGGCAACTCTTGCCGTTCCCGGTGCCGGAGGACGAGAGCGACGCGCGTATGAATCTGGCGCGGCGTATCGCGGCGACCGGCGGAGTCGTGTTCAAGAAACCGGGCGAGGACGATGAGGAAGAAAGCGGCTTCGGAACGGCGGTGACCGACGAGTCGATGGAGCGGTTCCGGGCGTCGGTGCGCGGCGGCGAATCGAAGCGTGAGCGTAAGTTCAACGTACTGATCGACCTGGACGGCGACGGGCGCGTCCGCTTCGCGCAGTGCGACTGTTCGTTTTACCGGCGTGAGAAACTGCGGCAGGGACCGTGCCCGCATATCCTGGCGACCGCCGCGCTGGCGTCGTCGCAGAGCGTGAAAGCGGGTAGCACGGCGGTCGCGAAAACCGGGGGCGGTTCGGCGGCGGCGTTGGACCCGAATCGATTCGCCGGGATGACGTTTGTTTTCACCGGAGCCCTGACCCTTTTCACCCGCGAGCAGGCGGAGGCGATGGTCGAGCAGAACGGCGGCAAGGCGTCCGGGAGCGTGAGCAAAAACACCACGTATGTCGTCGCCGGGGATAAAGCCGGGTCGAAACTCGCCAAAGCGCAACAGTTGGGAGTCCGGGTTTTGACCGAGCAACAGTTTCAGGATATGCGGGAGGGCAAAACGGTATGAACGCCGAACAACGCGCCCGCTTCAAGGAAGTCGGCAAGGTCGCGTTTATCCGCGAGGAGATGACGCGACTCGGGTACTGGCCGCCGTCCCCCGAAGTCGCCGCCAAAAGCGCGGAAGCCGAGGCGGTTTTGCGCCCGATGTACGAGGAACTGGCGATCCTGCGCACGGAACTGACCGGAATCGAAAAAGAGATCGCGCTTACCGGCGATATTCCGAACCTGCTTGCCGAAGTGCGCCGCAAGCGTATCGAGCGGGTCCGTGCCGCCCGCGTCGTGAAGAAGGCGGCGCGGGAAAAGGAGCAGGGGGAACGAAAAGCGTCCGACATCGCGTGGCGGCGGTCCACCCTGCCGTTCCTGGGGCACGGCGTTTCGGCGGGGCTTCGCTACGCGGGCGGCGACCCGGCGAAACTCGCCGCGAGCGGGTTGCCGGTGCTAATCACGGCGGGCGATCTGGCAACGGCTATCGGGATCGGCACGCGCGACCTGGCGTTCCTGACATACCATCGCGGCGTCGCCATGCTCGACCATTACAGCCGGTTCACGATCCCGAAAAAGCGCGGCGGGGTCCGCGTCATCTCCTCGCCCAAACGCCGGTTGCGCGTGGCGCAACAGTATGTGCTGGAAAAGGTGCTGGCGTTACTACCGGTCCACGACGCGGCGGCAGCATTTCGCCCCGGTCTGTCTATCGTGGACAACGCCGCGAAGCACGCAGGAAAGCCGATCGTGATCCGCATCGACCTCAAAGATTTCTTTCCGTCCGTGCCGTTCGGGCGCGTCAAACAGCTTTTCGAAAGTTTCGGCTACAATCCCGGCGTCGCGACGTTGTTCGGGCTACTTTGCACCGAGGCACCCCGCGCCGCCGTGACGCTGGACGGGAGCGCGAAACGATTCGTCGCGGTCGGGGAGCGGTGTTTGCCGCAGGGCGCCTGTACGTCGCCGACGCTGACCAATCTCTTGTGCCGACGGTTAGACGCCCGCCTTTCCGGTCTCGCGGACGCCGGGGGGTTTACGTACACACGCTACGCCGATGACCTGGTTTTCTCGCACGCCGAAGCGGGCGCGGCGGTCGGGGCATTGCTCCGCGCGGTGCGACAAATCATTACTGAAACCGGCTTCGTCATCAACGAGGAAAAAATCGTCGTTCTGCGCCCGCATCACCGGCAGAGTGTCACCGGCTTGGTCACGAACGGAGGCACCCCGCGCGTTTCCCGCCAGGACCTGCGCCGGTTCCGCGCCTTTCTGCACCAGTTCGACGCTAAAGGGGCGGAGGCGATGACACAGCAGATCGGCAAGGACGCGCTGTGCTACGCGGCGGGCTATCTTTCGTTCATCCATATGGTCAGCCCGGAGCAGGCAGAAAAGATCGCGGCGAAGCATCCGTGGCTGTTGCGATGGAAGAAGGGGTGATTCTCTGGAGCCGTCGGACCAGAGAATCACCCAGATCGCCTCATCATTCGGTCGGCTCTTGCCAGAAGGTGAAC
>JACMMA010000090.1 GCA_014379275.1 Armatimonadota bacterium
CCCGCCAGTGCCCCGTCCATGTAGAACGTCGAGCCGGTGACGTAGTTGCTCTGCTCCGACGCGAGAAAGACCGCCATGCTCGCCACCTCTTCCGGGGTCCCGAATCGCCCCCAGGGGATCTCCGACAGCGCCTTCGCCGACTCTTCCGGATCGTCCAGCACGTGCTGGTTGATCGGCGTCGCGATGGCGCCCGGCGCGATGTTGTTGATGTTGATCTTCATCGGCGCGAAATACACCGACAGGTCGCGGCAGAGCATCCGCAAGCCGCCCTTCGCCACACAGTAGGACGTGTAATCCGGGAACGGGATGTCTTCGTGGGTCGAGGAAATGTTCACGATCTTGCCGCGCGTTTCGCGCCCGGCGATCGCGTCCTGCGCCAGAAATTGCCGCCCCGCTATTTGCGTCACCAGGAACGGACCGCGCAGGTTGACGTCCAGCACCAGATCCCACTCGTTATCGGGGACTTCGAGGAACGGCTTTTTGATCTCGATACCGGCGTTATTGACCGCGACATCCAGCCGACCGAAACGCGCGACGGCGGCGTCCACCATCGCCTGGACCTGATCCCGCTTCGCGACATCGCACGCGACCGCCAGCGCGTTCTCCGCACCGATACCCGCGACTACCTCGTCCGCCTGTGTCTTGCGCGCGTCTGCCTTCTCGCCCTCGCCGCCCAGGTAGTTCACCACCACCTTCGCGCCCTCTTGCCCGAACCGGAGCGCGATAGCCCGCCCGATCCCCGATGATGCGCCCGTAATCAGCGCGACTTTGCCGTCGAGTTGCCCCATAATTGCCACTTCCTTCTTTCTTGCTTACTTTTTCTTAAAGTACCCGATTCGCGCTTCAACCGGTGACAACGGCAGTATTGGCGGTCGAACCCGTCAGCGGGTCTTCGCCGGTACCGCCTTCGGTCGCGTGGGGACATCGCGGAAATAGACCGTGTGAAACGGGCGTGCCAACAGGCGGGCGGAAGTCACTTTCTCGAACGCCAGTTCCGAGGTGATGAACCGGAAGCGAAGCCGGGATTGCGGTCCGGTGGCCTCGGTATACTCGGTGTACTGCGCGACGCGCGGTTTGCCGACGACGTTGCCGTCCGCGTCTATCGGTTCCAGCCGTAGACGCCACAGGGGTCTCCCGTTCGAGTCCAGTGCCAGGAACCGCGCCGGAACGCTCGCGACGACTTCCGCATATACGCCGCCCCGCCGCGTCACCAGCGGCGACAGCGTGACGCCTTTTTCCGGCGCGACCGGCGGAACGGTCCCCGTCCGTGGGCTGACGCCCAGCGTCAGCCAGGGACCGTAACCGATGCTCAGATACAGATCCACCTTCGCCACCGCTTGCTCGGGTACCCACGTGTCTGATTCAGAAAGGTTATGATACCCATTGCCATAGTCAATGCCACCCGGAAAACCAAGGTATCCCGCCGGACCTCCCACAACACCGAACTGAGACTCGAAAGCCTGTTTTTCTTTCAGGCGGTCGAACGTTGTTTTATCGATCCACTCGGGCGTGTCGGGCAGTTTCAGTCGATCAATTCTGAAATGAAGCTCCCCTGCTTTCAGCCCGCTCCACTTCCAGTTCGGACCACTACTGAGCAGATTCCCCGCCCGGTCCCACGATGATACAGAGCCGTCCGGTTGCATGCCCGACACCTCTAGCCCCTCCGCGACGACGCCGGGCGGGAACCGGTCACTGCCGGGGACGGAACGGGTGGCGGCATAGGCGCGATATTCTTCAAACGTCATTTTCCGATTCGGCTTCATCCGCGCCAGCAGGCGTGCCAACGGGAGGGCACCGTTGTAGAACGTCCTTCCGCCGAGCCGGATCGGAGTATTATCGGCGTCGTTTTTTTGCCCCCCCGCCGAGGCGACGCGAAGGTTCGCCAGCGGCAGGAGCAGGCTTGCTGCGCCGACCAGTGCCAGTGCTACGACGCGAACGGTCGCCGGTACGCGGGAGCGGTGCTTTGCCAGGACGGCGCTGACTCTGCCACCTACGCCCGAACGTTGCGCCATCATGACGGCGGCGGAAGGGACAAAGATTCGTCCGCGTTGCGCTTTGATGCTACGGGCGACTTCGACGAGATGATAGGCGTAGTCAGCGGGGGCGACACCGGCGCGGAGCACCCGGTCATCGCAGGCACATTCGCTTTCGCTTCGCAGACGGCGGACGAGTAGCCAGACCATCGGGTTGGGCCAGTACAGGGCGCAGACCACACACGCCATCAGTCCCGTCGCCCAATCTCCTCGTTGCACGTGCGCTATCTCATGCAGTAATACGGGGCGCTGTCTCGCCTCCGACCATTCTTGTGATTCCGCAGGAAATAACACGACGGGGCGCCACAGCCCCCAGGTCATCGGGGAAAGTCCCGGCATCTCCGGTGTTCCGATCACCAGGCGGACGGGTCGTCGCAGTCCGAGGGGCGAACAAAGGGTGACAAACACCTCGGCGAGTGCCGGGGCAACGGTACCGACTGGCTCCGATATTTCTGCCATTCGTCGAAGCCGAAGCAGCCCGATTCCGAGGCGGAGGAGTAGTAACAAAGCCCCCAGCACCCAGACTAGAAAAACGATAGTCACCGCGACCTGGGGAACAGGCGATGAGCCAGATATGCCCGCCGCTACTGAAGACCCGTCCCCGGCAATCGCTCCCGAATGATTCGGGAACGGGTCCTCAGTAGCGGCGGGCGCCGCGGCTGTCACCCTTTTCGTTTCAGCGGGAACGGCCCCCTCAGCCATACGTCCCCGCCCGCCGCCGCCCGACACCACTGGCGGAAGAACCGCCGCGGGAGTCGGCAGTGCCGGTACAGACCATGACGGTAAGCAAAACGAAAGCAGGGGCAAGGCAAGGAGGCTCAGAACGGCGGACGACAGGACGAGATGCCGTATCGCCGCCGAAGAGCGACGTAGCAGAAACATGGCTACGCCCGTCACTGCCAGTAAAAACAGGCTACGCGCCTGAATTCCTGCCATCCACGGCAGAAAATCGGATGCGAGTGTGTTCAACGGTTCGAGTTTCATGATGGTTCTTTTTCCTTCCGGCTTTCCGCCGCCTGTGCCTGTGCGACGATCTCTGACAACTGGGAAAGCTCCTCATCCGAAAGATCTGTGTCCTCACCGGACAGGAAAGTCCGGGCGGCACCGGCGAGGCTACCGCCGAAGAAGGTATCCACGACCCGCTTCAGCGCGGAGCGGGCGGCTTCCTGGCGGGGCTGGGTGGGAAAGTAGAGGAACTTTTTCCCCTCTACCTCATGACGGACGTGTCCTTTTTCCACGAGAACGCTCAGCAGGGTGCGGACGGCGGAATAACCCGGCGGCTCGGGCAGATTGGCATGAACTTCGGACGCCGACGATTTCCCTTGTTTGTAAAGGACGTCGAGGATCTCGCGCTCTCTGCGGCTCAGACCGGAGCCGATCATCTTTGGCATGGTTGCATTTCCCCTTCGCGAAGCGACAAACCCTATATGCGTAAAGATTAGCACACAAAAACCGGCATGTCAATAGGTTCCGTCCAAAAGATACGCAGTTGTTTTCGATGTTTGATCTCTGGCATCTGTTTTGTGCGGGCTTGATCCGCCTAGATGCCCCCTTGCTAGTATCGAACACGCTCCTATACAATGCTAACATGAAAAAAATGCGAGTCGTCCTGGCGGGGGGAAGCGGGCAG
>JACMMA010000627.1 GCA_014379275.1 Armatimonadota bacterium
CCGGCACGTTTTACCACCAGGTTGACGGTTGCCCGCGATGCGCCATGGACCACGTTCCCGGTGGACACCTGTGTATAGAATCCCGCCTTGAACGCTTCGACGAGCACGAAACCGCCGTTGATTCCAGTAACCTGATAGTTACCGTCCGCATCGGTTAACGCGGTACCCTGTGCCGGAATCGGGTTTGCGGTCGTCCCCAATCCGACGCCACTATCCGAAACGCGAATCAGTGCATCCGTAACGGGTGAGTTGTTGTCATCAAGCACACGCCCTGTAATTGTCGCGGTTCGCAAAGAATCCGTGATGTTGTGCATGATCTGGGAGCGCCGACCACGCCACGCCAGAATCGCCGGGCTACCTGTCGGTGTGTATGTGTAGTAACCCTCGGTCAGACTCTCGAAACCGAACGAGGCGAACACCGCAGTGCCACCGTTGCCGAGGAGGTTGACGAACATACCACCGTTACCGGCGTACCCGTAGATCGACGTCGCCCCTTGCGCGGTCACAACATCGTTGAAACCATTGAACAATGGTCCACCGGCTCGCGCCGAGGCGATCCCCGATGCGGACCCCCGGAAGTCACTGAGCGGGTTGATATCCGCATAGTTCACAAGGTCTAACGGTTCGCTTCCCGGCGGACTATACGACCGAGCGGTGTTGCCCCCATTGCCCTGGTGGAACGCACTGTCCGCCCCGGGAGAGATAGAATCCCGTCCGATGCGGTTTACCAGAAGGGCTCTGCGCGGATTCGGATCCGCCGGAGGCGCGGTGAAATTCAGTTGAAATGCACCATCCGCATTATCCGAGACGAAACCGACACCCAGAACCTGGTTGATGAACGGGCTCGCCTGTCCGTTTCCGGCAAGAGCGAACGCGACATCTTGCCCCGTAATGAACAGTTGCCCCCCTGCATTGACGTAGTTCGTCAGGTCTTGCTGGGTTTGCACATCCGCGATAGTTCCTACGCCGCGGTATGCGATTTGTGTGAACGAAGACGCCCAGATAACTAATCGGCTGACGTTTCGCACGTTGCGAACAGTGGTCTCGCCGACCTTCGCATCGGGAGGCGCGGTTGTGCTGAATGGCAGGTAATCGTTCAGGACATTCGCCGGAACGGGACCGCGCGAAAGAACACGCCAGATATTGTAGCGCCCGACCGATGGCAGGAAGCGCGGGGTGCCATCCGTACCTTCGCCCGGTAATGTCACGGAATCTTGCTGCAATAAATCATCAATGTAGGAACCGACGCCGAGCGGGTTCGGCGTTCCACCGTTCCCGTTTCCTTGCGGGCTCGGAATCCGGACAAGGCCGGTTTCGAACGGTCCTCCGGGGATGTTACTCCCGGGGAATGGGGTCCCTTCCCATCGGCGAAGATCCGTCCCTGTCGGGGGAGCTGGCTTCGCGGGCTGACCATCGGGGAACCGCTTCACATCCGAGTCTGTGATATAGGATTCACCGCCGTAAATGATGTTCGGCAGGTTGTCTTCCGGTTGCTGGCTTTGTTGCCCCGAAGCACCCCGACGGTTCAAGCGTCCGGCGAGGAATTTCTGACCGAGCATGTAATCCGATACAACCAGAATATCAACCGGGAGTGCGTTAAACGCGGGCGCTGTTGAAAAACCCCAAACGTTGTCGTAGATGATCCAGTTGCCCTTCGATCCGGTCGGATCGAACGGATTGACTGCGTTATCATAGAAGATAACGTCCATAAACCAGTCACTGGGTTCGCCGGATGTTCTCCAGGCCGCCCCATAAAGCACACCACCGTTCCCGTCACGGCCATCCGGGTACTGCGTCGCCAGTTCCGCACTGATCGTGTCGATGCGTTGCAGCTTGACCCAGATGTTGTTACCATTCCGATCCAGCGGCGCGGGGTGCGCAGTACCGGAGAATGCCTGCCCATCGTCCCCGACGAACCTGGCCGGGAAAAGTAGATCACTGAAGCTGAAAACCCCGCCACCCGCGTCATACATAGCGGGTGCATTGCTGGGAACGTTTAAACCCGCACCACCGCCGAAGATGATTCCAGGGACCAGTCCGTGCGAATAATACTGGAAATCAGTCGCCCCAAGAACCTGACATTCATATTCGATACCGACGTTCCTCGCCGGGTTATTGTTCGGTTGCCACTCAAGTGGCACCCCACCGCCGGGTACTGGTTCGTAGATGGCGAACGCGCCATAGCCATACTCTTTATGCTCGCGGCCGTCGCCGCCCTGCGCTTGAGACTGATATTTGCTGTTCGGGTTCTTGATCTGGATATACGCCGATTCGATGCCGGATTCGAGATCCTCGCCGCGCACCGTGAAGAACACATCCGTACCTGGGGTCAGGCCCTGGCTACGGTTACGCACCGATGCGCCGACGCTCGGATTGAAAGTGTTACCAAGGTTGATATGCACCACTTCTCCTGCCGGGTTAGACAGGTCGTAGCGGAGCAAGGTTGGCGCGAAGAGGTCAAGAACGCTCGCAAGAAAGATGTCGTGTCGGTTCGCGTCCGTGTTCGGGCTCGGCGCGGTAAACCTACCGAGCGTCGACCCCCTGCGGTCCGACTGGAAGGCGATTCGTATCGCATTCAGGAGCGGCGGAAAAGACGGGTAGGCGTCGTCCCAGCGGAACGGGTTATCCGTATCGGTGTCATTCGTGTCGAGTTTGAAAGGGGGAACGTTTCCGGCGACCACTCTGAACCCCGGGAACGTTGCTCCCGCGGCATCGCCCTCAAGTTGGAACTTCAGCCCGTCGATGATCGGTTGACCTGTGGGCGTGTTGCCGGTGACGTTCGGCGTGATTACTCGCGCGTAGTAGATGTCCTTGGTGCCGTTCGGGTTTCTGGTGAACCCGGTCGCCGGAGCGGTCGCGGAAATCCGGTCCGACGAGAACGCGAGATAAAAGTTGCTCTCTGTCGCGAAAAACGGGGTCACTTCGGATCGGGACCAGGCCGGCTGTACACTGGAAACATCTCCAGCGACGCCGGACCCGGCACCCGCCGTGACTTGTATAGTATTGGCGCCGAAGTTAGTCATCACGAAAACGTTGCGCGTGCTGTTGCCGGTGATACCGGAGCTCGCCGCCGGAGCAGCGGGCGAGTACCCCGTGGCGTTCGAGTCGAACGCGATGTAGCGACCATCCGGCGAAACCGCGACGTTCTCTTCATTCGCCAGACTATTCGTTACCGGGCGAATAAGACCGGTCTGAACATCCACGATCAACACGTCACTCTGACCATCAGACAGCCGTGCGGTGAAGACGATTTCTGTCGCACTGAGCCATGCGGGTCGCCCCACGGACTGGATCGATCGTGCTGCGCCCCCGGTGCCGACAGAAAATCCTGCCGTTAAAGACGCGATATTCGGCGAAATGGTGACCGCGGGGATGTTGGCGGCGGGCGTGGCACTTGTCGCACCGGTCGGAACCGGCGCCGAGAAAAGCTGATAGGAAACCCCGTTGTCCGTCGACTTGATGAAAGCGATCCGGTTCGCCGCGCTGATCGACGGGAACCGGTGCAACGCTCCCGGCTGGTTGGTCAAGCGGGCCGGCTCGACTCCTACCCCTTGGTTGGGGGACGGGTTGGAAGAGATTCGCCAGAGTTGGTAGTTGTCCGGGGTGTTGTCACCCGTGAAGTCGCGGTTCGCCGCAAAGAAGATAAACTGCTCGTCCGCGCTCCAGTACGGGTCGATTTCGTCACTGACCAGCGGCCCGAAGTTGGTAATATCGACGACCTGCTCTTGTACGTTCGCACCGTTGCCGCCGCCGACCTGAACACGGGTGCGCTCGAAGCCCTTGACGCCCGTAGTGGAGCGGCGCGTGACGCCATCGGGAATAAGCTTCCCGGCATCCGGGCTGTTGGCGCGAAGCGGGACGCCCTGGCGCGCGGGGTTTGTAGTACGATCCTGCAGGGTAAGACGTGGTTGAGCCGGTGCAGCCGGTTTTGCCAGCACTGCCGGCGCGGCGACGCTCCATAACAGCGAAACATAAAGCGCAAAGGCGATTGACTGCCGATACTTGTAAGCGAACTTCAAAG
>JACMMA010000091.1 GCA_014379275.1 Armatimonadota bacterium
CACCGCAGGTAACAACGATCCAACGTAAGGTTGGCGCCGTCCGCGCAGGACAAAGAAACAAAACAAAACGCTAGCTCTGTCGCCGCCTCAGGAATAGTGCGATTACCAGGAATATCGTCGCGCCTAATACAGTCGCCAGAACGCCGAAACGTTTCCGGAGCACGTCGGGCTTGTTTTTCGTTTTTGTCGGGAGATCTGCCGGACGGAACAAGCCGCCCGCCACTTCCGCGACCGTGCGACGTGGGGCGAGGCGTCCGGAAAGCGTCATCCAGTAGTTCGCCGTGCCGACCACGGCAACCGGGGTATTTTTATCCAGCGCGGCGAACGTCTCCTCGGCGACCTGTTCGGGGGTATGCTGGCGAGTCTTCTCGAAATGCCCGCGCAGCATCCCATCGCCGAAATTGGTCGCCGTTCCGCCGGGGCATAGCGCGACGATCCGCACGCCGTCCGCACCTTGTTCGGTAGTTTCGACCGCCAGCGCCTCCGAGAACGACAGAACGAACGCTTTGCTCGCGCCGTACACCGCCATGAACGGCACCGGTTGGAACGACGCGGTGGAGGCGATATTTATGATTCCGCCCCGGTTTTGCGCGATCATCTGTGGCAGGTACAGGTGCGATAGTTCGACGAGGGATTGCACATTCACTTCCACCATCGCGCGGCTCTTCGCGGGATCTGTCGTATCGAACGTCCCGTGTGTCCCCCAACCCGCGTTGTTTATCAGCAGATCGATGTTCAGACCACGCCGGTCGGTTTCGGCCTTGATCGCCGCGGGCGCGGCGGCGTCCGCCAGATCGGCGACGATGGTTTCCACACGCGTCCCGTGTTCGGCGAAAAGTTTAGTGGCGAGCGCTTCCAGATCTCCCCCAGTACGAGCCGTCAACACGAGAGTACGAACGCCGTGTTTAGCGGCGGCATGGGCGAGAGCGGCGCCAATACCGCGGGAAGCCCCGGTGATGAGCACAGTCGACTCGGAATATGGATAGATCGGCATGGGGCGATTGTACCTGAATTCTCTAGGAGCCGAATTAGTACTGTCACTTGGTAAGGAAAGCGACCAGATCCCCGAGCGGCATGGCACTGCCCCGCTCCCATGCGGACGTGAATCGCTTCGGTCCCAAAAAGGTGCGGCACTGCGTTTCCCCATCCTGCATGGAAGCGCCGCCCTTGTCGACGGGTTCCGTGCCCTGCTCGGCAAAAAGATGTCGCGCCGCGCCGTAGACTACGGTAGCCGTCTCCCAATCGGCGAGGGATCGTAACAGGGAAGCGTAGTTCGTGAGCAAATACGCCATCCGGAACCTGTCCCCGCAGCGGTGGAGCCGTTCCATCGCCTCGCTCCAGTGCGCCTTTGCCGCCGCGAAATCGCCGCCCTGGTTTGCGACGCCCGCTAGCCCATCTAGAGCGAGAGCGATTCCACGGTCGTCGCCGATTTCGCGCCGTACAACGATTTCCTGTTCATAAAAAGTGACCGCCGCGCTCCCCCCTTCGGCGTTCTCTTTCAACAATCCGAGATTATGAAGCGAAACGGCGATACCCGCCTTATGATCGAGTTCGCGGCTGAGCGCGAGTGCTTCCCGGTGACAGGATTCGCTCACGGCGATATCCCCGCGCGATTCGGCGAGTGCGCCGAGCGGCGACAAACACTGCATGACGCCGCGCTTTTCATTCGCGGCGCGATACAGAGTGACCGCGCTTTGCAGGTGCACCTGGGCGATGTCGTTCTCCAGACGCATGCGGCACATTTCGCCGAGGGCGTACAGGGCGCGTGCCCGCGTGAGCGGCGGAACCGGTTCTCCCGTCACCTCTGCCCGATGTAGCAAAGCGGATAGAACGCCGTACCCTTCCCGCAGGTGTCCTCCATTCACCCATAACCGGTTCAGTCGTCCGGCGAGGAGCAAGCCTCCTGCGACCGGAACATCGCCTGCTTCCGCCGCCCCCAACGCAGCACGGAAGTTGGGCAGTTCCCGCAACAAACGTTGCAAAACCGGGCGGCTACGCACTGTATAAGCGTTCGCGGCGGCGTCATCGGCGATAGCCTGCAAGACAGAAAGGTGCCATTCGCGTAAGGCGACACTCTTCTCCAGCGCCTCTTCCTCGCTGACCCGCTCCGCGGCGAACTCACGGAGCGACTCCAAAAGTTCATAACGCGTGTCGTCCGGGTCATCGCCCTCCGATTCCTCCATCAAGCGCACCAGCGAACGTTCCCTCAGTCGAGCCAGACCATCGCTTGAAAAAGTCGTACTGGCTATTGTTTTCGCCATGTCCGCCGTGAATCCGCCGTGAAACACAGAAAGCCAGCGCCATAATTCGCGCAAGTCAGGGGGGAGCAGATCATAACTCCATGCGATGGCGTTCCACAGCGACCGATGGCGTTCGACACGGTCCGCGGTTTTGCGCGACGCAAGCAGTCCCCATCGCTCGCCCTGTGCAGCCAATTTCTGCGCCATCTGTCCCGGTGTAAAAGCCGATGCCCACGCGGCGGCGAGTTCGATAGCGAGTGGCAGGCCATCCAGGAGGCGGCAAAGGTTCGCCACAGATGCCGCGTTTCGCGGCGTTACCGCGAAGTCCGGCGTCGCCGAACGCGCCCGGTCGGCGAACAGAGCGACCGACGGATTCCGCAATAATTCGACCGGGTCAGTTTCGGTTTCCCCCGGCAACGGGAAAGCCTCCACGGCGAACAGCGATTCGCCGGGTACACCGAGTCTTCGGCGCGAGGAAATCAGACACCGCACTCCGGGAGCCGCGCGCAGCAAACGCGCGACAAATCGCGCGCCGCTGTCGGGCTCGACCTGTTCGAAGTTGTCCAGCATCAGGAGCGGCACCGTCCCCGTAGTGGCGAGTTCCTGCAGACGCGCCGTGACCAGCTCCCAGTCATCCCCCATCGCGCCGCTCGCGGGCGGCATTTTTAGCGCGTTGCGCAGGGCGTCGGCGATTTCCTCGCCACGCACCACAGAAGCTAGCGGCACCCAGACCGCGCTTTTCCCCCAGGCACGTGCCGCTTCCACGGAAAGCCGAGTTTTGCCGATGCCCCCAGGACCAAGCAACGTAACCACCGAAACGAATGGGTCGTCGAGTGAGGTGAGGATTTGCGCCATTTCCCGATCGCGTCCGAAAAACCGTGTAAAGAAGTGTGGGAGGGAGTCTTGATCCGCGGTTCGTCGTTCCGGCATCGGGAAAATCGCCACGGCACCGTCGCTCGTTTCTTTGGCGCCGTCCGCACCGTTCGGATGCGGCCCCGGGAGCCGGGGCCGCGGGATTCCGGTGCCCGCGACCCTGTCCGAGGACTCACTTTGTTGTCGGCGCAATAAAAGGCTATCCGCTTGTGCGGTACGCCCGAGTTTGCGGAGGAGCGACTCTGCCTCCTCCAGAGCGTCCAGAAACCGGGAGTGTAACCGCTCCCTTTCGTCCGTCACCCAATCGTCATAGAAGCCAGGCAACAAAGGCGCACTGTACAAAGCGACAGCCTCCAGCAACAGGGCGACACGTCCCTCGCGGTCATCCGGTGCGGTGCGAGAAATTCGGGCGGATTTTGTCAGCGCGTCCTCGAAGCAAAAAACATCGGAAAGAAATGCCTCGCGGCGCAAGCCGATGCTGGTTCGGTCCGCGAGAATCAGCTCGCCCTCGCTGGCGTTCGGGGTTTCCAGTTGGCGGCGCAGGGAGTTTAAGGATACTCGCAGGGAGCGGCGCGCCTCTTCATCGCCGTCTTCGCCCCAGAAGCGTACGGCAAGTTCTTCGCGGGGATGCGTCCGGCTAGGGAAGAGCGCGAGGTAACTCAGCAATGCCGCGGTTTTTTGTGTACGGAATCGTGATTCGCGCCGCCCGCCACATTGCAAGCTCAAACCACCGAACAAACAAATCTCCCATAGCACGGATGTCATTATATGAGGTAGTTTCGGAAAAATAGTCAAAAATCCTTCGTAAATTGGTTGTGCCGTATTTATCGGACGCGTGGGATAAAAAAGAATTTTTCAAGCCGTCGGTCTGGTGACTGAGGCCGAACACCGGGGGAATCAAAAGGAGGTGTCGGCCGAGGTATCCGGGAATACATCGGCTCATCCGCGCGCATCCGGAGCATCATCTATGGTCTGTAACCATTGCCGGACGGCGATTACGGGATTTGTTTTCGCTCCGCGTTTTACTTTTTCCTGAAGTCGCGCGACATAGAGATGGGCGGAGACCGCCTCCATGGTTTATTTCCGCTTAATCTCGACAGAACGAATAGGAAAACAAGATGACACCTGATGGATTCTTGGCGGGGCAGGATTGCCGCTCCCGCACGGTCCGAAGAGACTCGATTTTTGTGCTCATGCCGCCAGGTCGATCCGCACCGGCAGGGTTTACTCTGATCGAACTGCTTGTCGTCATCGCTATTATCGCGGTGGTCGCCGCGATCTTATTCCCCGTGTTCTCTCAGTCGCGAGAGAAGGTGCGGCAAACATCCTGCGTGTCGAACCTGCGCCAGATCTCACTCGCATTGCAACAGTACGTCCAGGATTTTGACGAGACGTATCCGCCGGAGATCGTGCAGGTACCTCCGATCAACGGCGGCACCGTGGACGCTCGCCCCTTCGACCGGGAGCTGGTGCCCTACCTCAAGAATGACGGCGTTTGGGCATGCCCGAGCGACGAGGCTACGCGAAACAATACGTTCCTTTGGGACGGCGCGTACAAAGCGTCCCAGGCACCACGCTCCTACGGAATAGTCAACCGGTTGATTACCCAGGAATCTTCCGCCGTCGACGCAGAAAACGACTCGAACACCGGGGTAATCGACAGACGGATCGCGGACATAGAACTGCCGGCGGAAACAATCGCCCTGGTGGAGAGTTGGGCGACGTTCCCTGGCAACCAGTCCGACAGCGTGCTCAGCGGTCTTTCCGGGTCAACTTTGCTCGGGTGCGATGCCTGGAAACTGCCGGGACGCAGGAAGCCCGCGACTTCGCCGATAGATACGTTCGCGCCTTGCGCCAAGGAGTTCGAGGACGCGGGCGCAGTACCCGCGCGGGGGCACCAGAAATTTGGAAACTATGCCTTCGCGGACGGACACGTTAAATCGCTTCGCTGGGAGCAGGTCCGCGGGGACGACTTCCGCCCCTTCAAGCTGAAAAAACCAGGTGCTATTTTCAAGCCATAGCGAAGGCTATGCCGGGCGACTCGGGTTTCGGAGGGTTTTCCCGTTTTTATTACGCTGTCGTGCTATACTTTCGGTATGTCTCCCCTGCATGATGCTTCATTACTCGCGGAAATAGTGACTCGATTCGGCGGCGATTCGGTGCGATCCGCCGATGACTCCGGCGCGGAAACGTTTACCGGTTGGTATCCGGTCGCCGTAAAGCGACGGCAGGCGGGAGACAAGACCCCAACTCTTCGCGCGGTAGTTTCCCCGGCGAATACTCAGGAAGTGAGCGATTTGTTGAAATGGGCGGATGATCGCGATGTTTCCGTCGTGCCGGTTGGTGGCGGGTCCAACACGGTGGGTAGCACTCTGCCGGAAGCCAACCGCGTTACCGTCGCCGTTGATTTATCGCGTCTCGACTCGGTCACCTGGGATGAGACCGGGCTTTGCGTGACAGCGGGGGCGGGCGTCATTCTTGCGAATTTAGAGGAAACGTTGAGCCGCCACCAATATACACTCGGTTCACTCCCGCAGAGCGCACGTATCGCCACCGTCGGCGGAGCAATCGCTACCGAAGCTTTCGGGCTGTTTGCGGCAGGGTACGGCGGCACGCGTGAAAACACGCTCGCCCTCGAAGCCGTTCTCCCCAACGGGGAAGTTATCCGCACGTCCGCGAGCGGAGCGGCGTCACGAACATTC
>JACMMA010000628.1 GCA_014379275.1 Armatimonadota bacterium
GCACACGCCACATCGACAATGAGACTGCGGAGCGCAAAAAATACGCCGACCGTTTGTCCGAAACGGCGCGGGGTGGGCTTTCCGACAAAGAGAAGAACTTCCCGCTACAGTACACGATTCTGGTCGCGCTTAAAGACGTGCAGCCGGACAGAGAGGGTACCGCGAAGCGACTTTCCGCCAAAGATTTAGAAGCCAAGGAAGCCGCCTTCCTCGCCGAACGATCCGGCAAAAAGAAGTAACCACGAGGTTGTCGTTGTCGGTTGTCAGGGGGATCTATTGTCGTACCGCCTCTGATAAGGTTCCGCAATACCCGACAACCGAGACCCAACAATCGACACCCAAGCCTAATGCCTCACATCGCTCGTATCGGTAGCAAATCGCCGAAAACACGTCTGGGAATTGCCGCCATCTACGCGGTCTTGATTCTGGGCGCGATCACCACCGTGTATCCGTTCCTACTCATGGTCGGGACGGGCATGAAGTCGCAGAACGATTACAACGATTTCACCCCCGGTGCCCTGGTCCCCCGCTACCTGTACGACGACGCCGCACTGTTCAACAAGTACGCCGAGGATAAATACGCCAACAACCTGGACGACATCAACGCCGCATACAACACGAATTTCGACAAACCGGTCAGCGTCGCGCCCCCCTCCAAGCGGCACCCGATCAACATCCCCGTCGCAGCGTCGTGGTCCACCTTCGTAACGGAACTGCCCCCGTCGGACAAGAAAGTCGGGTTCGCCGAACATGACGCCGCGCCCAGCCTACTCCTCTTGAAGTACCGCGACTGGTTGCGCAACAAGTTCAATGATGACATTCGCGCGATGAATGAGGCGTACACTGAGGAAAGCGTTTCCTTCGATACGGTCGCGCCGCCTTTCGAGCGCACCGCCCTGCGGGACTGGAAGCCGGATCTGGCGAAACCAAAGGTGCGCGACTGGTACGCATTCCGCGAAACATTGCCGGAGCATTTCTTTATACCTATGCTCGCCGATCCGATGTACCGGACGTGGCTTCGGCAGGAAGTGTACGAGGAAGACTTAGCCGCACTCAACGCCTCTTGGGGCGCGAACTACGACGATTGGAACGCCGTCGTTCTTCCCCGGACTGCTCCCGCCCCGCCAAAGGCACGCGCTGACTGGGAAACATTCGTTCGAACCAAACTCCCATTGCGCATGACAGGGGGCGTCCCGGTCGCCACGGCTCCCGCATCCACGCTGGTCGCCGACACGCCGGAGAACCGCTGGCGGGAGACGATAAAGGGCAAGAATTTTTCGGACAGCATACCACCGCAAGCCTACATTGACCAGCAGTACATTCAGACACACAAAGCCGAACTACGTCAGGATTACGCGACGCGCAACTTCAGTACGGTCGCCGGGTACATTTTTCTGCACGGCAACGCGGTCCCGAACACCGTCATCTTCTGCGTTCTCGCCATTCTTTCCGCCGTGATCGTCAACCCGCTCTGCGCCTATGCCCTGTCGCGCTATCCTCTGCCCTATGCGTATCAGGTGTTGCTGTTCCTGCTCGCGACGATGGCGTTCCCGGCGGAAGTGGCGATGATCCCGAATTTCCTTCTGCTACGCGACCTGCACCTGCTCAACACGTTCTGGGCGCTGGTGCTACCCGGTCTCGCCAATGGTTTCTCCATCTTTCTACTCAAAGGGTTCTTTGACTCGCTACCCAAAGAGTTGTACGAGGCCGCGATCCTTGACGGCGCGACCGAGGTCGGCATGTTCCGCACGATTACGGTGCCGCTCTCGCTCCCGATCTTTTCCGTGATCGCGCTCAACGCGTTCACGGCATCCTACGGCGCGTTCCTGTTCGCGATGGTAGTCTGCCAGGATCCGAAGATGTGGACCCTGATGGTGTGGCTGTACGACCTGCAGGCATCCGCGCCGCAGTATGTCATCATGGCGGCACTGACCCTCGCGGCGCTTCCGACATTGATCGTTTTCATGTTCGCGCAGAAGATCATCATGCGCGGCATCATCCTGCCGTCGTTCAAATAATGCGGCCACCAATGTGCGTTCCGGTGCAAGCCGAAAAGTCTTCCGTCCCTGGTTTTCGGGATGACGGCTTGTACCGGTCGTAACCATCGCTACTCACGCGACTACTCCTGTCCGCTTGGTATTCACCCCCGGTATCAAAAATATGTGGCGACTATCGGGTGGGGCTTGCCACCAAAGGGCATCCGTACGTGTCTCAATAGACAGACGACAATGGTATTTATTCTTCCGGGCATTTTGCTTGTCAGCATCATCGCCCTGGTGATCTGGGGCTGGTTTTTTCGGGCGGTGCTTACGCAGGAGCGCACTGTCCGTCAGGCGCGCCAGCGCAACGCCGATTTCGAGCGATTGCTGGCCACGCCGGAGGAACCACTGTACTGCGTTTCGTGCCAGGAAGTATTTCGCGGGCCATTGCCCGCCGCGGGTTGTCCCCGCTGTCAGGTGCGGGCGTTCGTGGTTCCGGTTCGCGCGAGCGATGACCCGGTCGTCGCCGCGCGCGTTTCTCGTCTCCCCCATCCGCCCGTGGAACCGGACGGAATAGTACCGAAGGATGCCCCCGCTACCGCGAGCGATACGACTCCCGCGCCGGAGATCCTCCAACAAGGAAAGATTAAACGATGAAAGTTTCTAAGTTAGGCTGTCTCGGGATCGGCGGCGCAGGCATCGGCCTGTTCGCCGCCTTTCTCTTGATTTCGCTGGCGCGCGGGGGGCACATGGCCGGCCCTACCTACATCGCGCCGGGTAACGTCGGTCTGCGCATTGACAACTACCAGGGGAGAACGCAGGATACGTTGATGCCTTCGGGCGTCCACTGGCAAGGCATGTGGGAAACCGTGATCGAGGTTCCGACCATGCAACGCACCCTGAGTTTCGACAGTAGCACCGGTCCGATTGATGTCAACACGTCGTCGAACATGCTTACGGCGGATGTCACGGTGCAGTACAGCGTCCGGGGCGACAAGTCCCCCGCGCTGTATCAAGACTATCAGGACACGTTCGCGGACCTTGAGAAGTTCGAGCGCGTGAACATCCGCCCCGCCATCCAGGAAGCGGTGAACTACGCGATGGGTGATCTGGAC
>JACMMA010000629.1 GCA_014379275.1 Armatimonadota bacterium
CTTAACCCGGGCGACTGGTGGACCTCCAGGATGATGAACTGGAAGGACTTCATCTACCCGTACATCAAGAGTGGCGGAAGACCTTACAATAACGGTGCGCCCTACGCGAATCAAGGTGACGGCGGCCTTTTCTTCTGTCCGGAGAACTCCACGAGCTGGTCGGGAGCACCGGTATGGTGGGACCCCTACAGCGGTTCGGGTGGCGTCGGGGATGAATCCACCCGATTCCCACGCGGCTATGCGGTCAGTACCGATGCCGGCGTCAACGAGAACGGGGCGAGCGGTAAGTTCTGGCCTTGCGTCGGCGACGGAAGTTGCACCAGCAACACCGGGGCGTTAGCCAGCCTCCAGACCCCCGCCGGCACCATCATGATAGCCGAGAGCCGATTGCCATTCCCGGACACCAGTTCGGAATTTTCCACCTACCAATGTACCTCGGATGGCGTGCCCTCTGGGGGGCAGAAGACCTCGTGCATACAAGGGCACCGTGGTGGTTTCACCAATGTCGTCTTTTTCGATGGGCACGCGAAATCTGTACGCGCTACCAACGCCATAGAACAAGATTTCTGGGGCGCATACGGGCCGAAGGGCTACGGTTCGGTGACGCAGGCGAACCGATTGGCTTCGGCAAGACAAATCCAAGAATGGAACCCAGGGCTTTAGAACTCCACACAACACGTAGGTTGCATTCCCGGGCCGTAGATGTCCGGGGATGTGGACCGAATCATCAGCCGCTTAAGCGATGAACGACTGCGAGAACAGAACAATGCTGTCTCATCAATCGTGGTGCGCGTGTCACCGTGAAAGTGCGTTCTGCTAAGAATCCATAATGGAATCCGAGAAATCTGACATGATTACACACAAGTATTACGGGCGTCTTTTTGTGAGCTTCACCGCACTAACGATTACGGCATCACTTTTTGCTGGAGGTTGTGCACCGACTCCCCAAGCCCAATCATCGCAGGGTGCGAAGCCTGACTCCACCGTCACCGTACCGAAGGCGAAGCCGGGTGCGAAGATCGGCGAGAACAACCCCGCCCCCGGGCAGGCTAACCATATGTCCCCGGAGATGCAGGCGCAAATGCAACGCTATCAGTCGCTGGGTGAAAAGAAATAGCCTTGAGTAACTTCATCCGGGATAGACGTCACGTAGATATTTAGGATCTTAGAAACTGGATTCCTATCCCGGACGAGGAAACGTTCTAGCCATGCCCTCGTGCCCACAGCCTGGTGAACGTTTGTGACCGCACGCCGTGAATCCCGACACTTGACTCCCCCTCGCTTCCCCCACGATACCCTTCCACGGCACCCCTCCCTATAGACGAATTTTCGCCCTTCGTGCTACAATCGGCACGAACAATAAAAGCGCGACAATATACAATTTCCGCGCTCCAAGGACGCATAATCTCTATGAAAATCGGTATTTTTACTGCGCTATTCCATGATCGCCCGGTGGAAGAATCCCTCGACTATATTGCTGGTGCTGGAATCGAATCGGTCGAACTGGGCGGCGGCGCGTATCCCGGTTCCCGTCATTTGGACGATTTCGGCGGCATCGTTGCGCTGGCACAGGACAATGCAAAACGGGCGAAACTCGTTGACGCCGTGAAATCGCGCGGACTGATCATCTCCGCCGTTTCTGTACACGGTAATCCCTTGCATCCGAACCGCGAGATACAGCGCGACCACGAGGACGCCTTCCATAACGCGGTCCTGCTCGCCGAGAAACTATACGGCGACGGGATCATGCCGCAAGCGACCGTGAACGGTTTTTCGGGATGCCCCGGCGACTCCCCCCGCGCCAAGAACCCCAACTGGGTGACGTGCGCCTGGCCGGACGAATACCGAGAAATACTGGACTACCAGTGGAAGGTTGCCGGTCGATACTGGCGCTCGCAGAACCGCTTTTTGAAACAACACGGTGTTAAGTTCGCCATCGAGGCACACCCCGGCTTTCTCGTTTATAACCCGGATACGATGCTCCGACTGCGCAAAGCCGCTGGCGAGAATATCGGCTGCAACTTCGACCCGTCGCACTTTTGGTGGCAGGGAATCGACCCCTTGCTGGCGGTGCGGGAACTCGGCAAAGCGGGCGCGATTTTCCACGCCCACGCGAAAGACACCCGCATCGACCCACTGAACTCGGCCATCAACGGCAACCTGGACACAAAATCCTACGGCGACGTGAACGCACGCTCCTGGGTGTTTCGCTCCGTAGGCTATGGGCACGACGAGGCATGGTGGAAAGATTTCATCACCAATCTCCGCATGATCGGCTACGATTATGTTCTTTCTATCGAGCACGAAGACTCCATGCTTTCGATCAAGGAAGGGTTGCACAAGGCGCTAGATGTTCTCAAGCGTGCTAACATTTCGGAGCAACCCGGACCGATGTTCTGGGCGAAGGATTAAAAGATCGGGTTGTCGGGCGTTTGCGATATACTCAGAAAAGATTTCGGCGTTCCGATTGCGCGGCAACCCGGCAACCCAACCATGTTAACTCGCCGCATTATTCCCTGTCTGGATGTGAAGGAAGGCCGCGTTGTTAAAGGCGTTAACTTCCTCGGATTGAAAGACGCCGGCGACCCGGTGGCACTCGCCCGTGCTTACGACGCCAGCGGCGCGGACGAACTAGTGTTTCTTGACATCATCGCTTCGGCGGATGGTCGCGGTTTAATCTTCGACCTCGCCGCGCGGGTCGCCGAGCAGGTTTTTATTCCCTTCACCGTCGGCGGCGGGATAGCCCATGTGGATGATTTCCGGCGTATTCTGGCAGCCGGCGCGGACAAGGTTTCCATCAACAGCGCGGCGATCAAGAATCCAGAATTGATTCGCGAAGCCGCCGAGCGGTTCGGATCGCAGTGTGTCGTGATCGCTATCGACCCCAAGCGAACCGGCAATACGCCGAGCGGGTACGAAGTGCATGTCCACGGCGGACGCACCCCGACCGGCATAGACGCGCTAGAATGGGCGGAGAATGTACACGCGCTGGGCGCGGGGGAGATTTTGCTCACTTCGATGGATGCGGACGGCACCAAGGCGGGTTATGACCTGCCGCTCACGCGCGCCGTCGCGGATCTGGTACCGATTCCCGTGATCGCGTCCGGTGGAGCGGGCACCCCCGAGCATCTTTACGACGCGCTAACCGAGGGCGGTGCTTCCGCGGTCCTTCTTTCCTCCATATTGCACTACGGCGAATATACGATCGGCGAAATAAAATCGTACTTAACAGAACGCGATTTACCAATGCGTCGCGCGGTAGCGATAAAGTAGCCATGAAAGCAACACGCAAACAGAATGTGAAGCGGTTGACCGCCGCCCTTTACGGCGGGGAGATCGTCGATTACCAAACTCATTGCGAGCAGGAATTCCATGAGTACGGTTTCGTCTTCGGACTCAACGATGATTTCGTGCTGATCCAAAACGTCTCGAAAGATGTTTTCTTAGATGGATATTCCGTGCTTCCCGTCCGTGAGATCAAATCGGTCATCGTAGGAAAGGAAACTTTTCTTCCCCGTGGATTGGCGCACTTCGACGAGAAACCATCGGCACCCTCCGGCATTTGCCTGGATGACAGTCCCTCTCTTCTCGCCTCGGCGGACGTTCATTTCCCCCTGGTGTCATTGGAAGTCGGCAGGAAGAAACCGGGGTGTCTTTTCGTCGGGCGAGTCGCGGATCTGAAGAATCGGTACGTCATGCTACGCCAGATCACTTCGGAAGCCAAGTGGGAGGAAACGCCGCGCAAATACCGTCTCCGTGACATTACTCGCGTTGATTTCGGTGGTCGGTATGAAGCGGCCTTATGGCGTGTTGCCCAGTCCGAGTTGACCAATTCCGACAGCGCGTAAATATTTGTGATTGTAGAATGAACGGCATGAATAATTTTCCGATAGATGCTTTGAAGTTTGACGCGGACGGTCTGGTACCCGCCGTCGTCCAGCACGTCGAAACCAAGGACGTCCTGATGTTGGGGTTTATGAACCGGGATGCCGTGCTGCGGACGGTTCATGAGGGCAAGGTTTGTTTCTGGAGCCGGTCGCGACAAAAGTTCTGGCTCAAGGGGGAAACGAGCGGGATGTTTCTTCTTACGAAATCGGTGCGGGTGAACTGCGAGAACAACTCGCTGTTAATTCTTGCCGAACCGATCGGTCCGACATGCCACACCGGACATGAATCCTGTTACTATCGGGAAGCGAATGACGCCGGGGGCTGGACCGAGATAATGCCGGTCGCGGTTAGTCCCGAGGAAATCTATCGCAAAGCGTAACAACTCCCCTCACTCCCGCCGCTAATTCCCACCGAACAAACACATTGTGACGTAGATCACGAAAATCCCGTGATCTACGTCACAGAGAGCAA
>JACMMA010000630.1 GCA_014379275.1 Armatimonadota bacterium
ACAACATGTAGAAGGAGTTCTACACCGGAGCCGCCAAATACTCCTTTTGATAGAGGCGAAAATCACCGATTTACTTATTGATGCGGTCGCTACCGCGAGCGGATTCGGCGAAGAAAACCAGAAAAAGATTACAGGTTTATTATGAATAATTTCTCGAGTGCGGTGAGACGAACCAGCACACATTTATTGCGACTCGTCCTTCTGGGCGGGGTTACGACACTTTCGATCACGGCGGGGTGCAACAAGGCGAATGATGTCGCGGCGTCCACTCCTTCGGGGGGAGGGGCGATCAGCCCCGCTACGGGCGTAGCGCCGGGGGGCACCGGACAGGGTACCGCCGCGTCCGCAGGGGGGCAGACCGACACGCCCGCGCCCGATGCCTCACCTGCAATGGTAGAAAAAGTCAAGATGACAGAACCAGTCCGCGGCATCTATCTTTCCGGTTGGACGGCAGGCGGCACGAAGCGCTGGGGGCAACTCTTAGATGTCATCGATAAAACCGAGATAAACGCGATGGTGATCGACGTCAAAGAAGACGGAATGATGTCCTACAAAACCGACATTCCGCTCGCAATCGAGGTCGGCGCGAACCACAAGATGATCTCGGACATAGACGGAAAGATGGCGGAACTGCGCAAACGCAAAGTTTACTCTATCGCCCGTATCACCTGCTTCCGTGACGAAATCACCGCGAAGAAGCGGCTTGATCTTTCCGTGCAAACCGCAGGCGGGAAACACTGGCGGGACCGCTCGGGGCATTACTGGCTTGACCCGTACAACAAGGCGAACTGGGATTACAACGTCGACGTCGCCATCGACGCGGCGAAGCGTGGATTCAACGAGGTCCAATGGGATTACGTGCGGTTCCCTTCGGAAGGGTCGAAGGCGAACCGCGTCTACCCCGCGAAAGAGAAAGGCGACCTGCGGTCCGAGGCGCGGGTGATTGCTGAGTTCCTGAAATACGCCAAGGAAAAATTAGAGCCGTATGATGTCGCGGTTTCCGCCGATATTTTCGGGCTGACGGTTTCGGCGAAGCCGGACGACGACATGGGTATCGGTCAAAAGATGGACCTGATGACCCCGCACCTCGATCTGATCTGCCCCATGGTCTATCCGTCGCACTATAACCGGGGCGAATACGGTATCGCGTACCCCAACGCCTCGCCCTACAAAACAGTTTCCGTTGCGCTCAAGTACGCCGTGGACCGCTTGAAAGGAGGCGACTGCAAGATCCGACCGTGGCTACAGGACTTTTCGCTCGGCTACCGCTACGGTGCGCCCGAGGTCCGCGCCCAGATCAAGGCGGCTCGTGAACATGGCATCGAAGAATACCTTCTGTGGAACGCGTCGAACCGCTACACGACTGCCGCGCTGGTTCCCCTGAAACCCGCAAAAAAGAAAACGGAAAGAGTGACTGCCAAGCCGAGTCCGTCGACAGAGGAAGCGGACAAACCGGGCGACACCGAAACCACAGGTAGCAAGCCCGCTGAAAAAGGAGTGGCTAGGGCAACGCCGGAATCGTCTCCGACGCCGTAAGCGACAAAAACGCCCCGCCGACCCAGCGGGGCATCGCTCCAATTACGTCTGTTTGCTGTACTGTAGCCCTCCCATATCCCCCGCCGTACCGTTCGCCATAACTTTTGAATCGTTGCAGGGCACTATGTTGTGAAGATGAACGATTTCGAACCGATGGTGATTCTCGCCCGGGCGGGAAACGTGGAAGCCTTCGAGAAGTTGGTGCGGCTTTTTCAGAACAAGGCCTTCGCCGTCGCTTTGACGCATCTGGGAAACCGCTATCAGGCGGAGGATGCCGTTCAGGAGGCGTTCATAGAAGTCTATTTCCGCCTGACGCAACTCGCCGACCCGTCCGCCTTCCCCGCCTGGCTACGAAAGATCGTCCGGGGCAAATGTGTCCGCCAGTTGCGTAGCGGAAAAAGTGCCCCGGCCACGATACCGCTCGACGAGCTTGCCTCCCTTTCAGCCGCCGCGCCCAGCCCGGAGGAGATGGCACTGGAAGCTGTGTCGCGGCAGACCCTGCGGGAAGCGATGGACACGCTCGGTGCCGAACAGCGAAACGCACTTCTTCTGTACGCCGTCGGAGGCTACGACTACGCGGAGATTGCCGGTCTTATGGGACTGTCCCTCCCCCTGGTCAAAAAGCGGATTTATACCGCCCGCCGCCAACTGCGCGGCGATGAAAACTTACTCGCATTACGCCTGAGCACGGAACGACCGTCCGGGCGGACCGGCTTCGCCGCGCTAGTTCGGGAACGGGCGACGCGCCGGGCACAAAAACGAAAGGAAACCTTGATGGAAGAACAAAACAGGACAAACGCGGCGTTGCGCGTCGAACTGGTCGGACCGGGCATAGAGGTGAAGGTGCCGATTAAAAATCTATACGCTTTTTACAGATACGAGATGTTGCTATTCAACGACGGCGAACCCGCTCCACCGACGGAAGAGTCCGCGGAAACGTGGAAATGCGGGACATGGGTGAACCAGCATGGAGTGATCAACGGTTTAAACTCACGCACTCATGACGAAGCGGTTTCCGGCGAAGATAATTTCTGGGAATGGCCGAGTCTGCAAGCCTACCTGATCACTCTGAACGGCTGGCCCGCCGGATTTGCGATGGTCGCGTCTCCGCCGAACGCTACGCCGGGGGTGGAATATCGATTGCAGGAGTTTTTCGTGATCAACAAAGCCCGGCGGCGCGGGGTCGCGACGGAAGCGATACGACAACTCTTCGCCCGCCTTCCCGGCAAATGGGAGCTCTGGACCGACCCGAGAAATCTGCCCGCGTCGAGCTTCTGGCATAAGAACGTCCCACTGGTCAGCGGAGGAAAGTTTACGGACGAAATGATCTACGCCGGGGGTGACAGAGACGTGCCCGGTTATGTCTTCACGACGTGAAAGTTTCCGAGCCGTAAAATTGACATAGCGCCTGCGCCGTGATAACATCTACGCCGTTGTCTATTTAGCGGGACACACGAATTTAGGCGGGCGTTTCCCGCAAAGACAAAAGCGAAAAGAGTTTAAAAAGTACGATGTACGCGATTATTCGAACGGGCGGCAAACAGTACCGCGTTCAAGAAAATGAAACAATTATTGTCGAAAAGCTCGCCGGCGAAACGGGCGATGCGATAACGATCGACGATGTATTGTTCCTCGGTGGCGAAACCACCAAAGTCGGTTCCCCGACGGTTGCGGGCGTGAGCATCGCGGCGACCATCGTGAAACAGGGCAAGGGTCCCAAGATCCACGGCTATACCTATGTCAAGGTGAAAGGCGAACAGCGGCATTACGGACACCGCCAGGAACAGACCACGCTTCGGATCGACAAGATCGCGGCGTAGGTAGTCTTGTATCCGGGTTTTTGGATAGTCGGGATTGTCCCCGCTCCCCAATTCCCCACCACTTATTACGGAACGGAGTTTTAACAGATGGCACATAAAAAAGGCGTCGGTTCGTCGCGCAACGGTCGTGACTCGAACCCCAAGATGCTTGGTGTGAAAGAATACGCGGGCGAATATATTTCCGCCGGTTCGATCATTGTTCGGCAGCGCGGTTCGCAATTCGATCCGGGCGTTAACGTAGGAATGGGACGCGACTACACGCTGTTCGCCAAAATCGACGGCTACGTGAAGTTTGAGGGTTTCAAGAAAAACCGCCGTGTATCCGTTTACACGACCAGCCCTTACGCGAAAGACGTTGCACCTGTGACCGAAGTGCCCGCTACGGAAACCGCAACCGCGTAAGCCGAAGCGAGACCAGGTACTGTTAGGCGACCCGAACCGTCCAGCGCGGTTTGGGTCGCTTCTGTTTTTAAGAGACCCTCCCCCAGCCCCCTCCCCATGTATCATGGGGAGGGGGAGTAAGAGGGTTTGTGGGGGCAATCTGCTTCCGGTTCTTTGACTCCCCCTCCCCATGTATCATGGGGAGGGGGCTGGGGGAGGGGTAAAATCATGGCTATATTTATTGATGAGGTTGAAGTTTTTTTCAAGGCGGGAGATGGCGGCAACGGCGCGACCACGTTCCGGCGTGAAAAGCACGTTCCGCGCGGTGGTCCCGATGGCGGGGACGGCGGCAGGGGTGGTTCGTTCTATGTGGAAACCAGTCTGCATCTGTCCACCCTGCTAGAGTTTCGCCCCGGCAAGATTTACAAAGCGGATCGCGGCGGAGACGGCCTGGGCAAAAAGCAATCCGGCAAGAACGGTGGCGACCTGATTCTGAAAGTCCCGGTCGGCACACAGATCAAGGATGTCGAAACCGGCGCGATCATCGCGGACCTGGTGCGCTACCCGCAGCGCGAGACGGTCGCGGCGGGCGGGCGCGGCGGGCGTGGCAACCAGCACTTCGTTTCCTCAATCCAGCAAGCCCCGTCGTTCGCGGAAAAGGGTGAACCGGGCGAGGAGCGCAAAGTCTCCATGGAGTTGAAACTACTCGCCGATGTCGGCCTTCTCGGGTTCCCGAATGTCGGCAAGTCCACGCTGTTATCGCGCGTATCCGCGGCGAAGCCGAAGATCGCCGACTACGCGTTCACGACCCTGGTACCGAATCTCGGCGTCGTGCGCGTGGACGATAACAATAACTTCGTGATGGCGGACGTACCGGGATTGATCGAAGGGGCGAGCGAAGGCGCAGGTATCGGGATTCGCTTCCTGAAGCATTTGGAGCGCACCCGCGTGCTCATTCATCTGGTGGACATTTCCGGCATGACCGGACGCGATCCGCTGGAGGATTACCGAATCATCAACAACGAACTCGCCGAATGGAGTGCGGAACTTGCGGCGCTGCCGCAGGTGATCGCTTTATCACGCACGGACATCATTACCGAGGAAGGCACCGTCGAACGATACAAGGCGCATTTCGAGGGGCTGGGAATGACTGTGTTCCCGATCTCCTCCGTCACGGGGGATAACATCACCCCACTCATCTGGCACGTCCACCAGAAGTTGCAGGAGACTATCCGCGACAAATCGGCGACGGCGGAAAGCGGTATCCCGTCCGGAGTCGTTTACATCACGCCGCAAGCGCAAACGTCCGACGACGATCCGAAGAAGTTCAAGGTGGAGCGCGATGATGCCGGTGTGCTGGTCGTATCGGGCAAGGCTCTGGAGCGTATCATCGCTATGACCGACATGGACAACGAAATGGCGGTGCGGCGGTTGCAACGGCGTTTGGAGCGATTAGGCGTGTTCCGCAAACTGGCGGCGGCGGGAGCGGCGGAAGGCGACACCGTGCGCATCCGTGACGTCGAATTCGACTACATCGACGACGAAGCACCCGAAACCGCGGAAGAAGCGGAAGAGATGGAATAGGCCGCGGTACAATGGCGGGGAAGTTTTATGATAAATGATTTAGAACACACGGCGCCCGTGCCGCTCAGCGGTGCTCCGCCGGCAATGCGCCGTAATGTCCGGGAAACCGCTCTCCGCGTACTATATGCGATGGATGCCGGAAAGCGGTCGCGCGAAGATGTCATGGACGATTCCATGAATGCGTCGGAACTCGATGACCGCGGGCGTATCTACCTGCAACAGTTGGTCGCGGGGACCCTGGATAACCGTACAGCGATCGATGCCGCACTGGACAAATTCGCTACCGATTTCCCAACGCACCGGCAGGCCGTGGTGGATCGGAATATTCTGCGCCTCGCCGCCGCCGAGATTCTCTTCGGTGTCTCGGATGCACCCACGGGCGCAGTGGTCAATGAAGCAGTGGAGTTGGCGAAAAAGTACAGCACGAAAGACTCGGGACGGTTCGTCAACGGCGTTCTGGGAGCACTGGTTCGTGACCACGTGGGAATAGAAGTATCCATTACCGTCCCCGATGATGACATGGAGGACATGACTTCGGAAGCCACCGCGACCCGATTCTGGGGCGATCCCGACACACAGCAAAGCGTAGAAGCGGTTCCCGAGAACCCGACACCGGACGCCAAGGAAAATCATGTCTGAACCTATCCTGTTAGATGGAACCGCTACGGCGAAAACAATTCGTGAGGAAGTCGCCATTCGCACCGCCCGCCTCAAAACCGAGTTCGGCGTCACCGTCGGGCTTGCCGCGGTGCTCGCCGGAGATAACCCGGCTTCGGTGACGTATGTCAAGATGAAGCGCAGGGCGTGCGAGAAAGCCGGGATTTATAGCCGTGCCGTCGAGTTCGGCCCCGACGCGACCGAGGAGCAAGTCTTCGACGCCGTCCGCGAACTG
>JACMMA010000631.1 GCA_014379275.1 Armatimonadota bacterium
CGCAAAACAGGTATACTCTCACATTATGACAAAAAAAGAAGCGGCTAACGTAGACAGTGAGGGGCGGTTCTGGGGTAGTATCGTCGCGGGAGCCTTAATGGGTTTCGTGATCGGTGGCGGCGTCGCCTTGCTGTACGCGCCGAAATCGGGGCGTGAGTTGCGCGGCGATCTCGAAGACGCCGCCGACACCGTCAAAGCGAAAGCCGAGGCGACGCTCGACGATTTACAGGAAACCGCCCTGCGCCTCGCGCAAACGTCGCGATCCCTTCTGGACGAGACGCGGGAAAATCTGGTACGCTCGGTAGAAGCGGGCAAGGAAGCGTACGAGCAGAAACGCGGGGAAATGACACGCGATCTAGAGGATAAACTTCGCAACGAACCGAATGGTTCCGAGACCGCTGGTAGCGGCGTCTGAACGAGCCGGGCGTCCTCGTAGATGACCCAAAAACTTCACAGAAACAGAGAAAGAAGAATTCGATTATGGAATCGGCGGCAAGCATGAACCTGAAAGTGACCTCCTCCCCGGTGCGGGAAAGCGTGGTTGCGCTGGACTTGGAAGGCGAAGTGGATGTTTACACCGCTCCCCTTTTACGGCAAGAGATCGTGGATCAGGTTGAAAAAGGGACGACGTACCTCCTCGTTCATTTAGAAAAGGTAGAGTATCTGGACTCCACAGGACTCGGCATTCTTATCGGCGGCGTCAAGCGGCTGAAAGAGCAGGGCGGCGGGCTGAAGTTAGTCGGGCCGTCCCCGCGTATCTCACGCATCTTCGACATCACCGGTTTAAACCGTATTTTTGACGTGTACGCTACGCAAGCTGATGCACTGGCAACGATCAGCGCGTAATATTGCAGGAAAGAAATATCGGATATGAATCATGAACTGTTTGCCCCTGATGAATCTCTCATCGGTAGTGGTGCGCCCCCCGCGCCCATAACCGAGTCGTCCGTAGTGACGCTCACCATCCCTTGCGCCGCAGAATATGTCGGCACGGCCCGCCTGACGATACTGGGTGTCGCTTCCCGCATGGGGTTTTCCTACGACCAGGTGGAAGATATCCGCCTTGCGGTCGGTGAAGCCTGCTCGAACGCGATCGCGCGCGCCGATGCCGTCCCGCAAAAATCCGCGCCGATGATAACGATCCGCTCTCACGTGGAACCGACACAGCTAATAGTCGAAATCGATGACTCGGTCGCCACTTCCGGAAACGATAACCCGGATTTGGATAGATCGGCGGGGGACGATGTTAACTCCGCCGAACTGGGCGCGCTTCTGATGGAGATTCTAGTAGACGAAGTAACGTTGCAAACGTCCGCGGGCGGGACCCATGTTCGCTTAACGAAATACGCCGCAATGAACGCGGCAGGTTAGAGAATCGCAAAACTATGAACTTTACTGATTCTGGTTCCCCGGATGCCGCCTCCCCAGCGCCCGAGGAATCTGTCGAACCCACGCCGAAAACGCCCTCCGTGGCACGGGTGGTCTCGACTGACCCGGCGGAACGTCTTTTTTCTGAGTACACCCGCACCGGCGACCAGCGGCTTCGTGACCGCCTCGTCGCGATGCACCAGAACCTGGTACGTTATCTCGCGTCCAAGTTTGCCAATCGGGGCGAGCCGCTCGAAGATCTGGTGCAGGTGGGAAATATCGGGCTGGTGAACGCGGTAGACCGCTACGAGGTCGGACGTGGTAATAAGTTCTCGACCTACGCGACACCCACCATCGTCGGCGAGATACGCCGTTACTTCCGGGATAAGGCGTGGAGTCTGAAGGTGCCGCGCCGGTTGCAGGAGCTTAACCAGGCCGCGAACAAGGCGGTAGATGCCCTTTCCGCGAAACTGGGACGCTCCCCGACTATCGCGGAGATCGCCAAAGCGATTGGGGCAACCGAGGAAGAAACGCTCGAATCGATCGAACTTGGCAACGCGTACGAAACGGTATCGCTCGATACGCGCATGTCGAACGAGTCCGACTCCGCCCCGATGACGCTCAACGAGTTTATCGGCGGCGAGGATGAGAACCTCAAAAACCTGATGTCGCACGGCGATCTGGCGGCGGCACTCGACAAACTGGAAGAGCGCGAAGCCGCGATCATCACCCAGCGATTCTTCGAGGATCTTTCACAGGCGGAAGTGGCGAAGCGGCTCAACATCTCGCAGATGCACGTTTCCCGTCTTCAACAACGCGCCCTCGCGAACCTGAAAAAACTGCTGGCAGAGCAGGAGTTTTAGACGAACGATAGATCGGCTCCCATGACGGGGCTGTTTTATCGTAGCCTTCTTCGTGGCGGCGCGGATCGCGCTGTTGCCCCGCGGGAACCACGGGTATACTGTTGCTAGAGGACGGCAAATAGATGACACTTCGCGGAACGCCTGTACCCCCGATATCGCCGCCGTCGGTCACGACGGGTGAGAACGGCAATTATCCACGCAAACGCTGGACGGTGGAGGAATGCCGCTTTCTCCAGAACAATGGATTACTCGGCGACGGTCGTTACGAACTGATCGAAGGGGACATCGTTTTCAAGATGCCGCAAGGTTTCGCACACAAAACCTCCGTGACTCTCCTTATCGCCGCTCTTGCAAATGTTTTCGGCGCCCTGCACCTGCGAAATCAGGCGGACTTCGGCGTCGGCTTGCGTGACCCGAACAACGAACCGGAACCGGATGTCACGGTCTTGCAAGGGACGGCTCGCGACTATGGGAGACGTGAGCCACTCCCAGAAGAAGTGCTACTCGTTTGCGAAGTCGGGGCATCGTCGCTCGCCGGTGACCTGTCCGTAAAGGCGGGCATTTACGCGCGGCAAAATCTCCGCGAGTACTGGGTCCTGGACGTCGACGGGCGCGAACTCCACGTTTTTCGCGCCCCGCAAAACGGCGCGTATATCTCGCACGATACGCTCGCGGAAGGCGACACTATTTTTCCGCTCGCCGCGCCCAACGCCGCGATAAATATCGCCGATTTACTTCCATAGACAGGGAAAAACGGAACGGCGGAACAGCGACCGATTGGGTATAGTGTCGGCACCGTGTGCAGGGATTCGCCCGGCGCACGTCGAATTGTTTCCCGGCTCTCATGCCACGCAATTCGATTGCCGAAAGAGAAAGAGAACTATTTCATGCCGCGTACCCTGCACACGTACACTGTCGTACCATCCTTACCCGAACGACTCAGCCCTTTACGTGAACTGGCGTACAACCTGCGCTTCTCCTGGGACCCTGACACCAAAGCCTTGTTTGAAACCATGGACGCCGCACTCTGGGAGTCCACCGACAACAACCCGGCGAAATTGCTCGGGCTCGTCGCCCAATCCCGCCTGACGGAACTCGCCGACGACGGAACTTTCCTCGCCGAACTCGACCGCGTTTATGCCACGTTCCAGGCGTACATGGCGGACGGCGGCTGGTGGGGACACACGCACCAGGGCGAATTCCCGGCGGACTTCAAGATCGCCTATTTTTCCGCCGAGTTCGGTATCACCGAGTGTCTGCCGATCTACAGCGGTGGGCTGGGCGTTTTAGCCGGGGATCACATGAAATCTGCGTCGGACCTGAATCTCCCGCTGGTCGGGATGGGCTTCCTGTATCAGCGCGGCTACTTCCGGCAGGGTTTGAACGCTGACGGTTGGCAGATCGAGAACTACCCCACCACCGACTTTTACTCACTCCCGATCGAGCAGGTGTTCGCCAAAGACGGTGCGCCGCTGGTCATAAGCGTAGATTTCCCCGGTCGCAAGGTGTTCGTGAAACTTTGGAAAGCACAGGTCGGGCGGATCCCGCTCTATCTGCTCGATACGAACCTGCCCGAAAACTCGGAAAACGACCGGCACATCGCGGGCAACCTGTACGGCGGCGACAACGAAACCCGGATGCAACAGGAGATCGTGCTCGGCATCGGGGGCATACATGCGCTCGATGCGATGGGCATCACTCCGACCGTCTGCCACATGAACGAAGGGCACTCGGCGTTTTTATCGCTGGAGCGGGCGCGGCGGCTAGTGCAAGAGAAGGGCCTGACGTTTCTGCAAGCGTCGGAAGCAGCGGGGGCGGGCAACCTGTTTACCACGCACACCCCGGTCCCGGCGGGCTTCGACCTGTTCCCGCCCGACCTGATGGGCAAGTATTTCTGGGGCTACGCGGGCGCGCTCGGGTTGTCGTTCGACGAAATGCTGGATCGGGGGCGTGTTCACCCTGGCGACCGCAACGAAAAGTTTAACATGGCGGCCCTGGCGTTCCGGCAAGCCCGCTACATCAACGGCGTTTCCGAACTGCACGGCGTCGTGACGCGCAAAATGGTGCAACCGTCCTGGCCCGACTTCCCGCTCGAAGAAGTCCCCGTCGGCTACGTCACCAATGGCATTCACACGCCGTCGTTCCTGTCGGTCCCGATCCGCGAACTGCTGGAAAAGTACCTCGGCGAGATCAACGCGGAAAACCTGGCGAACCCCGAGTTCTGGACCAGGATTGATGACATCCCCGACACCGAGTTGTGGGACGCCCACGAACTGAATCGTCAGCGGATGGTGGAATGGGCGCGAAAATATCAGACCGCGAAGTTCGTGCGTCGGGGAGCCGGGGAGCGGGAAGTCGAGCAAGCCACCGAGATTCTGGACCCGCACACACTGACCATCGGGTTCGCCCGCCGCTTCGCGACGTACAAGCGCGGCAATCTTTTGATGCGCGACATCGAGCGGCTGAAGCGGATTCTCAACAGCACCGATAAGCCAGTCCAATTCGTGTTCGCGGGCAAGGCACACCCTAAAGACGACGCCGGGAAAGACCTGATCCGCCAGATCGTCCACTTCACCCGCGGCGAGGACGTTCGCCGCCGTTTCGTCTTTTTAGAGGATTACGAGTTGAACATGGCGCGGTATCTGGTGCAGGGTGTGGACGTCTGGCTCAACAACCCGCGCCGCCCCATGGAAGCGTCGGGCACATCGGGCATGAAGGTCGTCGCGAACGGCGGTCTGAACTTCTCCGTGCTGGACGGCTGGTGGGCGGAAGGATACGACCCCTCGGTGGGCTGGGCGATCGGGCGCGGCGAGGAGTACGACGATCACGCTTATCAGGATCACGTCGAGGCGATGGACATTTACGAGACGCTGGAGCGCGAAATCGTGCCGCTATTTTACAAGCGCGGCGCGGACGGGTTGCCGGTCGGCTGGCTTGCCAAGATGAAAGCGAGCATGAAGAAACTTTCCCCGCTTTATTCCACGGCGCGGATGGTTCAGGAGTATGCCGAAACGTACTATGTTCCGGCGGCGCATCGGGCGGCGAAGGTCGCCGACGCGAACTTCGCTACGGCTAAAGCGCTG
Organism: Armatimonadota bacterium; assembly: GCA_014379275.1. Taxonomy (GTDB): domain Bacteria; phylum Armatimonadota; class Armatimonadia; order Armatimonadales; family Armatimonadaceae; genus JACMIU01. The sequence continues at coordinate 5,315 of JACMMA010000631.1, forward strand.
GTCGCATGGAAGAAAAACATCCGCCAGCATTGGGGCAATGTGAAAATCGAAACCGTCACCACGCCGTCTAAGGACAAGATCGCGGCGGGCGAACCGTCGTCCATCACGGCAACGGTCCATCTCGGAAATGTTTTGACACCCGCCGATGTGTCCGTGCAACTGTTCGCAGGACCAGTGGACGCCGACCGCTCCATGATCGCGTTCACCAGCACGCCAATGACGCTCGGCAAGGATAACGGCACCGGCGTTTATGAGTACACGGGCAGCCTACCTTCCGATAATTCCGGGCAACAGGGCTTCACAGTACGCGTCCTGCCGTTCCATCCGGACGCCGTCTTGCCGCAGGAACTGCCGCTTATCACCTGGGAGTGAGAGGGTTGAAACCGCCAAGACGCCAAGGTCGCCAAGACCGGAGCAGGTCATAGAGTTTTTCTCTCCCTCCTCTCCGGTCTTGGCGACCTTGGCGTCTTGGCGGTTTCAATCTTATATCAGACAGGGACGTCGGATCGGTTGCGCCTGTCGGTGGCAGTAAATCGGTCACGGCGGACAACAGCGTCGGGGTAGCCTAATGGCCAGAGCGTTTCGGTTTCCTTTGATTCGCAGCGACTTTATATCGCCCCGAATAATAGCGTGGTTATCAGGATGTCGTTGCCGCGCCATTCATACGTGTCCCCGCCGTCGCCATCGCTGACGAGAAGCAATGTCTCGTCAGCGACGAACGGCTCTAGCAATTCGCCGATACTTGCCGCTGTTTCGCCGACCGCTTCCGCCAACGCCTCGCCCGTCGCTCGCCTCGGTTTCCCGGAGAACCGTAGCGCATAGAAGTGCCGAAAGATGCGAAGCGGGGCGTCACTCGAAGTCAGCAGACGCACTCGTTCCCGCCGCTCGGCGAGGATGCCATCGTCGGGCATGTCGGTGGCGCGGTCGAACGTCGTGACACTGAGTCGCGTCGATGTCCCTCCGCTACTCGCGTCCTGCATGATGATGTGCCCGACGGCAAGCGCGAACGCCCTGCCGTCGTCCTTGCGTGCCTGGCGCAGGGTTTCGCCGAAGCGATCCAGACTCGTACCCCACGGTTCGGGAAAGCCGCTCTCGCTCGGCGGCGGTGGCGTCCCTTCGAGCGCACGCAATCGTGCGTCCATCGTCCGCACCATGGCGCGGAGTCCGGCAATCTCGTCCTCGGTTTCCATTGTTTCTGTTCCTTTCCAGAATGTAGCGACGGCCACACTTAGGTCAGCAAGAGCGTTGTTATCGCGACGTCGTTGCCTTCCCATTCATACGTCTCCCCGGTGTCACCGTCCCGCAGGAGCATCAGGGTGCGGTCGGCGACCAGCGGTTTTAGAAGATCGGTTATTCGCTCCGCCGTCGTGCCTGTCGCCTTCGCTAGCTCCTCCGCCGTCGCCCGCATCTCTTTGCCGCCGAAGCGGAGCGCGTAAAGATGTCGAAAAACGCGCGGGATCGCCGGGTCGGAAGTGAGTTGTTGCATACGGCTCAATCGCTGCATCAGAGTCTGGTCGTCGGGCAGGTCCTCGATGCTTTCGAACGTGCGGATGCCGAGCGCTGTACCCTGGGTGCCCCCGTCCGCACTCTGGGTGATGGCATGGACCAGTCCCAGTGCGAACGCGCTTCCTTTCTGCTTGCGCTTATTTTTCAAGTCCGCCCCGAGACGTCTGGCGGACGCATCCCAGGAGTCATTCTCGGTCGGTGTCCCGGCAGGGGCAGTGCTTTCCAGTGCGCTCAGTCTTGCCTCCATCGCTTGAACCTGAGCCTGTAGTGTCGTAGTATCCGTTAACGTTGCCATGGTTTTTTGTTCCTCATAAACGGTCGTGGTTCCGCGCCGAGGCGGCGAAACGGTGAGATGTTTGGTGATGCGGACGGACGGGACGACGGGCGGTGGCGCGAGTATTTCCTGTGCTTCAAGCGCGGCACGTAACCGGTTGCGTGCCGCATGCAGGCGGGATTTGACCGTGCCTACCGGGCAGTTCATCCAGCTCGCAATAGACGGGTAATCCATCCCTTCCTCCACCCGCAGGCGTAGCGTTTCGCGTAGCAGGAACGGCATCAGTGCCGCTTCGGCGACAAGCCGCTCCGCCGTCTCGCGAAAGAGAAACCCCTCTTCCGTTGTTTCGGTAGCCGCGATGTAGGACGGATCGAACCCTTTGCTCGCGAACGCCTCCCGCCGAAATCGATCACGTAGCAAGTTTTGTGCGGTCTTCAGGAGATAGGTGTGCAATGCCCCCGGCGGGGGCGGATTGCTCTGACGGGTTTCCCACACCCGGACGAAGCAGTCCTGCGTCACGTCCTCGGCGACCGCCCGATCCGCGCCGACGCGGTGCATCACCCAGGCGAAAACGCGCCCACGGTGTGCGGTCAGTTGTCCCGCAAACCGTCCCCGGGACTGTTTTTCGCCGTGATTGTCCATCGTATACAAAGAAACACGCCTGAATAATGATGTGGTTCGATATATGGCGTTTATTTTTTCGAGTCAGGGAGTGAGGGAGCCCCCCGCCCCCAATTCTGGGGGGGGCGGGGCGGATGCGGCGGAGTCGTCACGCTCGACCGGCGAAAGAATCTCTTCCACGTTCCCTCCGGCTCCCCCAGAATTGGGGGCGGGGGGCTCCCTCACTCCCTGACCCGAAAAAATAAACGCCGCGGCCATCGCGGTATAATCGCAGTATGTCTGAGGTGTCGTTAGCAAATCAGAAAAAAGTTTGCGCCGTGCTCGGGGCGGGGTCGTGGGGGACCGCCTTGTCGTTGCTTCTGGCAAAGAACGGCTATATCGTACGCCTTTGGGATCGCTCAGCGGCGCAGGTAAACGCGATCAACGAGGCGTACGAGAACCGCCGCTACTTGCCTGGCATACCACTCCCGCCGACTATTTCGCCGACCGCGGGTCTGCAGTCGGCAGTGGAAGGAGTAGCTGCCGTTGTCATCGCCGTCCCATCGACCGCCGTCCGCTCCGTGTTGAGCGACGTCGTTTCCCATCTCGCGCCAGACACCGACCTGGTCCTGGCCGCCAAGGGTATGGAAGCGGAAACCGGACAGTTGCCGTCCGAAGTGGTTTCGAGCCTTGTTGTC
>JACMMA010000632.1 GCA_014379275.1 Armatimonadota bacterium
GCTACAGGAGACGTAGTTCAGACCGATCTTGTGGCAGAACGCTACCGAGCGCGGTTCCCCGCCGTGCTCGCCGCAGATGCCGAGTTTGATCTCGGGGCGGACCTTCTTCGCCTTCTCCACCGCGATCTCCATCAGGACGCCGACACCGGTCTGGTCGATGCTCTCGAACGGGTCGCCCGGCAGGATCTTCTGATCGACGTACGGTTTGAGGAACTTATCGGAGTCGTCGCGGCTGAAGCCGAACGTCATCTGCGTCAGGTCGTTGGTTCCGAACGAGAAGAACGACGCTTCGACGGCGATCTCGTCGGCGGTCAGGGCGCCGCGCGGGACTTCGATCATCGTGCCGAACTGGTACGGGATCGAGATGCCCTGCTCGGACTCGACGGCTTTCGCGGTCGCTTCCAGCCGTTCCTTGACGAACTTCAACTCGTTGACGTGCCCGACGAGCGGGATCATGATCTCGGGTAACGCGGTGCCGCCCGCTTTGATGACTAGCGCCGCGCCTTCGAGGATCGCGCGGGTCTGCATTTCCACGATCTGCGGGAAGACGATGGACAGGCGGCAGCCGCGCAGTCCCATCATCGGGTTGATCTCGTGCATGCCTTCCACGGCGTGAAGCAGCGCTTCTTTTTCTGGATCGGACTTGCCCTGGGCTTTGAGTGTCGCGACTTCCTCGATCAGCCCTTCGCGGCTCGGCAGGAACTCGTGGAGCGGAGGGTCGATCAAACGCACACACGCGGGTCGTCCGCCGAGTGCCTCGAAGATTCCGCGGAAGTCTTCGCGCTGGAACTCGAGTAGTTCGTCGAGCGCGACTTTGCGGTCCGCGTCGTTCTGGGCGAGGATCATCGCCTGAACCACCGGGCGGCGTTCGCCTTCGAAGAACATGTGCTCGGTGCGGCAAAGACCGATGCCTTCCGCGCCGAGTCGGATCGCGAGTTCGGTATCCTTCGGCGTGTCGGCGTTGGTGCGGACCCCGAACTTACCGCGGATCTCATCCGCCCAACCGAGGTAGGTGCCGAACTCGCCGGAAAGCGTCGCTTCCTGCACGGGGACGTTGCCCTCGATCACTTCGCCTAGCGTGCCGTTGAGCGAGATGTTATCCCCCTCGCGGATCACCTGACCGGTGGCTTTGATCGTGAACGAGTCCTTACCGACGGAAACTTCCGAGCATCCGGCGACGGTCGGGATGCCGAAGCCACGGGCGACGAGCGCGGCGTGGGAGGTCATACCACCGCGTTCGGTCAAAACGCCTTGCGCGGCAAGCATGCCCTTCAGGTCGTCGGGCGACGTGTCGGCGCGGCACAGGATCACTTTCTGCCCCAAACCGCCCTTGCCCAGTTCGGCGGCACGTTCGGAGTCGAACACCGCGATACCGGTCGCCGCGCCGGGTCCGGCGGGCAAGCCCTTCGCCAGCGTTGCGTACTTCGCGCCGGGAGCGATAACCGGGAGGAGACACTGAGTCAGCAGGTTCGGGTCGACGCGGGCGATGGCGTCTGCTTTCGAGATGCGCCCCTCGTTGACGTTATCCACCGCGATCTTGACGGCGGCGGGTCCGGTGCGCTTACCCGAGCGGCATTGCAAGATGAACAGCTTGTTTTTTTCGATCGTGAACTCGATGTCCTGCATGTCTTTATAGTGATCTTCGAGGATCGCGCACGTTTTCACGAACTCGTCGTATAGCGCGACGCTGTAGGTACGCAGTTCCTCGATCGGGAGCGGTGTGCGGACACCGGCAACTACGTCCTCGCCCTGTGCATTGATCAAATACTCGCCGAAGACTTTGTTCTCGCCCGTGGACGGGTTGCGCGTGAACGCCACGCCGGTACCGCAGTCGTCGCCCATGTTCCCGAACACCATCGCCTGGATGTTGACGGCGGTCCCGATCTCGTCGGGGATCTTCTCGCGGCGGCGGTAGATGAACGCACGCTCGTTGTTCCATGAGCGGAAAACGGCGGTGATGGCATCTTCGAGTTGCGCGAAAACGTCTTGCGGGAACGGCTTGCCGACCTGCTTTTCGAAGTGCTTCAGGTACTCGTCGCACAGGTTCTTGAGCTGTTCGGCGTCCACTTGAAGGTCATCGGTAACACCGAGCGCGGCCTTCTTGTCGCGGAACATATGCTCAAAATCGTGCTTGGAAAGATGTTCCGCCTGATGCGAGTAGGCAACGTCGGCGAGCATCATGATCAGACGGCGGTAGGAGTCATATACGAAGCGGGCGTTCCCGGTGGACGCGACCATGCTTTGCACGGTTTCGTTATTTAAGCCGAGGTTCAAAACGGTGTCCATCATTCCCGGCATGGAGAATTTGGCGCCGGAGCGGACGGAAAGCAGGAGCGGTGCGGACGGGTCACCCAACTTCTTGCCCTGCTCTTTTTCTACATCGGCGAGGGCGGCGCGGACTTCATCCATCACGCCGTCGGGGATGCGCTGATCGGCGGCGTAGTAATCGTTACAAACTTCGGTGGTGACGGTGAATCCCGGCGGAACGGGCAGTCCGATGTTCATCATTTCGGAAAGGTTCGCGCCCTTCCCGCCTAAAAGATCGCGCAAGGATTTGTTGCCGTCGCGGAAAAGCCAGACGCGCTTTTGAGTAGCCATTATTCGTTAGTTCCTTTTAACTAAAGGGGATTGATGCAAAATGTATAGCCGCGCCGTTTCGCGAATGTGCGTATCGGCGCGGCAAACCTTCGCATTGTACCGCACAGGGCGAAGGGCGGTCAATCAGGCGGCGGAACTCTGGAGACGTCGTAAGGCCTCGAGGGACTTTATATGGTCCTGATCTTTCGGGCGGTTTGCGGCGCGTTTCATGGCGATAATGTCGTCCACGGATGCGACACGGATGGGTATATCGTTCACCTCGATTTGCGACGCGCGTTCCCACAACCCAGCGAAATCCATGCCTCCCGTGTCGCCGAGGAGATCGATAGCTCCGATATCGGTAGTGAACGTGAAATTGAGACCGTTCTTGAGGGTTCGGGCATCGAAAATAAAAGGAAGCCCCTCCGGAGCACCACGCAGTTGGGGATGATACGGCATCAAGGCGCGGACGATGGCCTCCAGATTGGCGGCGTCGCGCCCATAAAACACGTCGAAATCGTCGGTTCGGTGTGAGGCACCCTGCAATCGCATCGCCACGCCGCCGATTACGACATACCGCACCCCCGCTGCGTTCAATGCGAGCAGAACGGCTTCAATTTCCGGAAGATCGTCGGACAATTCGGGCATCGCGGAAAAACCTCATTTCCTTTCGCAATCGGTTCCAGCGTTCCGTGGGACTGAGGCGCAGGTTCTCCCGCAGGAGTGAAAGGTCCACACCATACTCGTCCTGTTCACCGAATCCTTGCGTGTATTTTTGAAACGCTTCCCATTGCTCGGGCGTCATTCCCAGTTCATTCTGCGCCGTTGTGTCGGAAGTTTCCATGTGTCTATTATACCCTGTCGCATCTTAGCATCCTTTGAATTGAGTTCGCCTGAGACTATAGAAGGATGAGCGGCGAGCCATACTTCCATGCCGGCGCATTCCTCGGGCGTCAGTCCGGTTCGGGGTGGCAACGTTTCCATAGAGAAATTGCATTGCAACCGGAGTTGGCAGCGGGACATTTCAGGGTTGGGGAAATTTTCGGGAAAGGTGCAAACCGATCAGCGCGATGCAGACAAATCCGCCGACCGACAACGCGGTTCGGTACAAAGCGGGCATCAGAACCGACCTTGTCGTGGCCGTCTTGCCCTGTTGGAACCGCTCGTTGTTGACGAACAGGGCGAAGAGGAACAAGGCAAACATCCCAAGGATCAGGTTGCCGAACGTGTTTCGTTGCATGCGCATTCTACGATTATACCGGACGGAGACGATCCGAGATGCACGGAGTAGTGTGCGCCGTTACGCACCCGTCCGGTGTCGGAAACTTTCCGAATTCCCGAAACAGATCGTAGTGTTCGGAGGTACAACACTACGGAAACGGGAATAGTAATATCATGCCGGACGCCCTTAAAAAGTTGGTTTTGATCGACGGGAACTCGCTCCTATATCGCGGCTTCTTCGCGATGCGCGCTTTGACCACCAGTGCAGGACAACACACGAACGCGATCTACTCATTCACCATGATGCTCCTGACACTGTTGCAGGATCAGAAACCGGATGTCATCATCTGCGCGTGGGATACAGGAAAAACATTCCGCCACGACGAGTATGCCGAATACAAGGGCACCCGAAAGACCACGCCCCCTGAATTGACGGAGCAAGCCCCGCTCGCCCGCGAACTGGTGCAGGCATTTCGAATCCCGACCGTGACCGCGCCGGGTTTCGAGGCGGACGACATCATCGGGACACTTGCGAAACAGGGTGAGGAAACCGGGTACGAAGTCGTGATCGTTTCCGGCGACCTGGACGCGCTGCAACTCGTCACACCGCATGTCCGCGTCATGACCACTGTTAAAGGCGTCAC
>JACMMA010000633.1 GCA_014379275.1 Armatimonadota bacterium
GGGCCAGTCGAAGAACGTCAGGTCCGTACCCGGCGACGCGACCGCGTCCGCATAGAACAGGTGGTACGCCTGTACGTCGTCCTGGTTGATGCTCTTTTTCACCAGACGCAAACCGAGCGTGCCGGTGTAAAACGCGAGATTCCCCGCCATGTCGCCGCTGATCGCGGTCACGTGATGCAACCCGAGAACTGATTCGTTTGTTGTCGGTAAAATAGACATAGTCGTCCCGCCTCCTGTGTTTGCTAAGTATGCCCGCGAATCCTGCATACTCATCTATATAGTTGTCTATACAACTATATCTACTGCCGAGTTCCCGTTTCTATATGTCTCGCGCCGAGGGCAAAGACCAGCTGAACCGCCTCGTGGTATCCCGGTATCCCGGGGGCATGAGAAACGCCCGGGCATGTGAAAATGGTACAATGAGCCGGTTCTACCTTCCGCTCGCTATGACTACTTCATTGGAACACGCTTCGTCCGCCGTTCGCACTGCCATCGCCGTCGCCGGTAGCGGGCTGGTCGAGCGCAGTAGCCTGGTGGAAACCATCGCGCTTTGCGCCGTCGCGGGCGAACATTTGCTGGTAATCGGTGCGCCCGGTACCGCCAAGAGCGAGGCGGTACGCCGGGTTGCCCGGGTCCTCGGCGGCCAATACTTCGAGTATCTTCTGGGCAGATTCACCGAGCCGAGTGAGATATTCGGCCCGGTCGATCTGCGTAAACTCCGTGACGGCGTTGTCGAGACCGAAACGGCAGGCATGCTCCCCGAAGCCGACATCGCGTTCCTGGACGAAGTCTTTCTCGGCTCGACGGCTATCCTGAACACCATGCTCGGCATCCTGAACGAGCGTGTGTTTCGGCGCGGTCACACCCGCGTCGCCTGTCCGCTCCGCATCTGTGTCGGCGCGTCGAACGCCCTGCCACAGGAAGAATCTCTCGCGGCATTCGCGGACCGTTTTCTGGTTCGCGTCTTTGTCGACCCGATCCCCGACCCGCGCCTGGAAGAGTTACTGGAGAGCGGATGGTCGCTCGGCAACATGCCGCTCGAAGAAACCGCGTCAGTCGCCGACCTCGATACGCTATCCGAGGCTTCCCGCGCCGCCGATCTAGCTGCCGTGCGCCCGCTCCTGGCGCAGGCGATCCGGCTTTTGCGTCACAACGGCATTCTGCTTTCGGACCGCCGCATTGTCAAAACTCAGCGGCTGCTCAGTGCCGCCGCCGTGCTCGGGGGGCGGGCGAACCCGACCGCCGCCGACCTCTGGCCCCTGATTCTCGCCGTCCCGACCCGCGAAGAACAGGCGATGGCGCGGGACTGTTTACGCGATCTGTTGAGTGCTACGGAGAACAGCACGCTGGCGGCGACGGCGGAAGAAGCGTCACTCGGTCCGCTGGTACGGGCGCACCGCTTGGTTGTCGCCGGACGGCAACTCCTCGCGGAAGCACCGCCACAGGACACCGAAGCGTACCCGAACTGGTGCTACCGGCTAGAAGGAGTCCTGCGCGAGATAGACGCCGGGTTCGCCCCCGAGCAATTGCCCGCCGATCTGACAGAGGTCCGCAAGACGATCATTGCCCGGCTGGGGCAGACGGAATCACTTGGGTAGACGCTTGGTGTCGCCGTTATTCGGTGGTTTGCTGGGGTGCCCACACCCCCGAAAACGCCCCAACAAAAATGGATCGACAAAACCTTCCCGTAGTCTGGACGCCCCGCCTCGTCCCGCTCGCGCCGAGCGGAGTCGTCGCGCGGGGGGCGGTGGTCGCCACCGCACTGGCGAACCGTCTGCTCAGCCGAACCGACGACCAACTGGCGGAGTTAGCCGGGGTGCAGGCACCGGGTTTGCTGATCGTCTTGAGCGACGACCCGACGCTCCTCCCGTGGGCGGAAGGCGCAGTCTATCTCGGACGGGACGCTTCCGCGCCGTCGCTTCTCCTGCCAACGACGCACGCCCCCTCGGTGCCACTTCCCGTGCTGGAGCGGGCGATCCGTGCCCGGTTCCCGGAACTGTCGGTGCCGCTCGCCGTGTTGCCGGGTGGGAAAACCGTGGTTTCCGTGAGTGAGTGCCGCAAGCCGATGGTTCGCGCGACGCTACAGGCGTGGAAAGACGCCAACCCGTAATGGAACTGCCACGTCCCCTCGCGCCCTGGGCGGAATACCTCGACCTGTTCCCGCGCGACCTGGCGTTGCCGCTCGGTCCGCTGATTCAGCGGTTGGATCTAGTCATCGGCACCCTACACGCCGGGAGCCGCGCCAACAAAGGCGAGCCGGACGGCTTTGACGGGATCGCCCGACGCGGCACTTACGAGCGGCTCCTGCTTTCGGAATGGCTACTCGCGGAAGAGGTCCCCGACGAGTTCCTGCGCCGATCGGCGATGGGCGAACATGTTTTTCTGCAACTGGCGCAACGCGAACCCGTCGGCACGAAAACATCGGTCGCCCTGTTCGACGGCGGTCCGAACCAGTGGGGGGCACCGCGCATCGCGCAGATGGCGGCTTTGATCGTGCTGGCGCGGCGTGCCGGTGCCGCCGGGTCGCGGTTTTTTTGGGGGATCTTGCAAACGCCGGACGGCACCCTGTTCTCCGACCCGTTCAGCGAAGTCAGTGCCGTCACCGTCGCGCACTTCCTCCAGTCGCGCACCCCGCGCGACGCCACGCCCGCCGAACTCGACTCCTGGCGGCAACGCCTGCACGCCGAAAGCAGCGACGATTTCTGGGTAATCGGCGGCAAGGAGATCGCGGACTGGCAAAACCTGCGCGGGGCATCCCTGCTCCAGATCGACGACGTGTACGAGCCGGAAGGGCGGCGTATTCAGATACAGGTTCCCGTCGGTGTTCGGAAGCGGGCACCGGTCCTGCTGGAGTTGCCCGAGGACGCGGTTTGTGCGCGGCTCCTGCGCGACCCGTTCCATACGGCGACGGCGGCACCGGCGAAAGTGCCGTCGGGCGTCGCGCCCGCGTCCAACCTCGTTTTCGCGGTCGGGGGAACGAAGGTGCTGGCGCGTTCGCAGCGCAAAGGGGTGCTTTCCTACCCGATCCCCAACTCGCCGAACGCACCGTCGGGCAAGCCGAAGCGGTTCCAGTCGGTCTACGGCAACACGGTAATCGCGGCGGGGCGCATCGCCAAGTCGACCGTGATCGTTTCCGTCTTGGACACCAAACCCGCGTTCCGGTTGGAAGCACTGGGTACCCGTAGCGACGGCATTATCGAGGGGGAATACCCGTGGGACGATGACGGCACCGACTACCGCGCCCTGAGCGACGACGCGGGATTATCACTTTGCTTCGAGTATCCCGTCCCGCTCCCGCGTGACCCGTCGAAACCGACGAAGATATGGTTTCTTCTGCCAACGGGATCACTATTCTGTTTATCCGCCGAGAACGGCGAGCGAAAGGCACATTTGAAAGCGTCGGGTGTTCAGGCAGTGGTGCCGCTTCGCGACAACCGTTTCGCACACATCTCGTGGCGCGGGTCGGACACGCGGGTCATCCTTTCGCCGAACTCCGAGGGTCAGGGGGCGGCACAGATCCTGCCGCATACCGGTCCGGGGGCATTCTTCGGTTTCGGCGGTTCGCTGACCGACGAACGGTTCGGGTTTTTCGTGGTTGAGGGCGAGAACAGCGAATGGTATGTTAACCCGAACGCCGGTACGTTGTTAGCAGGGGGACAACACAAACTGATCGCCCCGCGTGGCATGTCGGTCGTCGGCATCACCGTCGTCGATTACGTCGACCACCGCCCTCGACCCGCTCTGGTCTTGCTGTCCGGTGACCGGCACGTCCTTACGTTACTCGGGAGCGGGATCAACCGTCCCCTGCCGCGCTCCGCGTCGCCGATCCTGCATGTCACGGTCAGTACGTTTTCGCCGCAGATCGGCTACGTCACGGAGCGCGGCGACGTGTTCGTTTATTCCATCCTACAGGGCGCAGTCATCTACCGCCTGTCCACGGACGGTACGGAATGAA
>JACMMA010000634.1 GCA_014379275.1 Armatimonadota bacterium
GATACACCAGGTCCCAGTCGATCACGTAGTCGCGGGAGCGGGTGTTGATCAGCTGCGAGATGATCGACGCCCGTGCTTTCGCCCGCGTATTCTGCGGCGCGACAACGGCGGCGGTGGCAATCTCGGCGGGTGAGATCAACCGCTCCATTTCGCCGCTTTCTTCTAAAGCGGTGAACAGGCTTTGCGCCGGGTTGACATTGTGGTACTCGATGTCCAGCGACTGCATGATTTCGTCCTGCCACGACGCGCCCTCGCTGTCGATATATTCCTGATACATCTTGCGCTTGGCCACCCAGTCCAGTTTGTTCGACAGAGTCATCGGGTCGCGTTCCAGCGCGTCCAGCGTCGCTTCCCATTCGCGCAGCACCCATTCGGTTTGCGCGTCGAAGCCGCCGAGCCGCTTTTTGCTCGCTTCCAGATAGATCCGTTGCAGGTCGATAGCCGAGATCGTGCCGCCCGACTTGCGCTTCACCAGCCATTTATACGACGGGTCGCGGGATACGGCGCGTAGCGTTTCCAGCGGGTCGCGGATCTCGACCTCCGCCCCGAGCAAGCCGTCCTCCACCAGCGACAGGGCGCACGATGTGGTCCCGATCTTCAGCGCGGTCGCGTACTCGCTCATGTTGCCCTCCCCGTACAGGATGTGGAGGCGGTGTAGATTCGAGAAGTTGTAATACGAGTCCCATTTCGGGTTAATGATCGCCCGGTTGAAGCGCACCCGGCTGGAGATCGTTTTCACGATGTGATCGGCGCGTTGCGAGAGTTGAAAATCAACCGAGGGGTCGATCTCGACGCCGTAAAAGTTGCTGACCCACTGGTAGTCCACGTCGTAGTCGGAGATCGTCATCACCGAGTTTTTCATGCTCGAGAAGTTGAGCCGGTGTCCCCCGACCCGCCCGACACCGGCGAAGATCTGCCGGGTGACCAGGAACGGGAGCAGGTAGTTGAACGAAGCGCGGAAAAAATCCTCGTCCTGCATCTCGACCAGATAGTTTTCGTGGCACCCGAACGTGTGCCCGCCGTAATGGTCCACGCTGTTGTTGTGGAACGAAGCGACCTCGGACAGGCCCAGGTCATTGAGTAGATTTTGTACGATCCATTGTCCCGCCTTGTTGTAGCGCACGGCGTCGAAAATGTCGGTACATTCCGGCGTCGCGTATTCCTCATGGTCGCCTACCGCGTCAATATAGAGCCTTCCGCCGTTGACCAGGAAGCCGCCCGAACGCGCCGGTTCGAACGAATAGTCGCGGGCATGCAGGTCGATCAATCCCCATTTTTTTTGATAGAAGCAGTGGTTTTTGACCTCCTCAACCACCCGCTCCGGCGTCCCGGCGCGGTCATCGCGCACCAGACAACCAAACTCCGTTTCGATCCCGAAAATGCGTCGCTCCATGAACTACCTCTGTTCCTTTGCGGGAGGTCCGGCGGAGCGATTTCGCCCCTGCCGTAGTGTGCGGACGGGGTTCGCCAGCGATAGCGAACCCCGTGCTTGATTCCCGTGTTTCATTGTACCCCAAAAGTGCCGGTAGGCGCGGACGTTTTGATCTTGGCCCTACGCGCGCTCAACGGTTCTCGCTCCCCGATTACTCTCAACCCGATACCTGGAGGGCGAGAGTGAATCAGTGCGGCGCGTAAAGGAGGTAATATCACGCCTGTTGGGAACTCTTTGCGTTTCGTCTGGCAATCAAACCGTCTACGGACAGTGTGTTACTGGCGGATCGTTGTGCGAGCAGGATGTACGCCAGCAATACGTACAGGAGTTGTATGGAGACGGCTTGCCAACCATTTTGTAAAGAGGACCCGAAAATGAGTAAAAGCATCACCGCGACGACCGCGACGATCGCCTCCCGTGTCCGAAATCCCGCGATGAGCAAAACCCCCAGTATCCCTTCGACAAACGGTAGCGCCAGCGCGAACGGTCGCACGAGTAGCGCGGGCAACGCCGTGTTCGCGAAATCTTTGACCATGTTTTCCGCGAAAGTGTCGATCCCCCCGAACAACCTGGGCACGAAATGCATCAGAAACGCGGTGCCCAATGCGCAACGAAGAAGCGCATAGGCTAGTTGCTGATCGTTTGCGATAGACGCCGCGCGTTCCTGGTTTCCGCCGCCGCCGCCGTGGTGCATCTCCGGGTGAGTTGTTTGATCCGTCGTCATAGATATTTCTCTGCTAACAGGCTTGGCAGATGCGATTAGTCCGCCCTGGTTCCGTTTTCATTGCTGTATTCGCCCCCCGCCCCGAAATAGTCAGGTTACTGACCTTGATGGGCCGTTACGCTCCGTTACATATCGCTATCCGGTATTGCTCCGTTCCGCCGATCGCTGAATTCTCAAGTGACGTGGCTTTCTCCCATGGCGGCAAAAATAGCACTCATAGAGCATGAGTGAAGACGATGCCATGCTTTACGAAAACCCCTTCGAGTACGTAAAGAAGCATGTTCTCCCTGAGCGCGAGAAAGTCAGAGACGAACGGGAGCAAAAATACTGGTGGATTCACCGCCGACCTGCGCCGGACGCACGTGTAGTGGTAGCGAACTTTACTCGCTTCATCGTCACTCCACGGGTTGCTAAACATAGACTGTTTATCTGGTTGCCTTCCACAGTAGTACCCGACTGCCGGTTACACACGATTGCGCGTGAGGATGACTACTTCTTTGGCGTTTTGCATTCGCGGATTCACGAGCTATGGGCATTACGCATGGGAACCTCGCTGGAAGGCCGCCCGCGTTACACGCCGTCCACCCCCTTCGAGACGTTCCCGTTCCCCTACCCGCCTGGGACGGAGGATCAGGACGCGCCCGAAGGACGCGCCATCGCCGACGCCGCGAAGAAACTCGTCACCCTGCGCGACAACTGGCTCAATCCCGAAGGTGCGACGCCCGCTGATCTCAAAGCGCGCACCCTGACCAACCTGTACAACGCCCGGCCCGCGTGGCTCGACACCGCGCACCGCAAACTGGACGAAGCCGTGTTCGCCGCCTACGGCTGGCAACCCAATCTTTCCGACGACGCGGTTCTGGCGGCGTTACTTGCCTTGAAGCGGGAATGCTCGCTCACCCCCGCGCCCTCTCTCGCTTCTGCTCTCACCCCCAAATGACCGACACGACAACGGCGACTATCCACAGTAGCACGTTCGCAAGCATCGGGCGGTCTTTGAGCAGAATCTCCTCCGGCGCGTCGCCTTTGTTCTCGACGTGGAGCAGGTATAGATAGCGAAACAGTCCGTACAAAACGAACGGCGTCGTCGCCAGAAGGTACGGGTGGTTGCGCCCGGTCTCGGATTGGAAGGCGTACAGGAAGTATGTAAGCAAGCAGGAGGTCGCCACGATCGTCAGCATCTGATCGAGTAGCGGGAGGGTGTAAAAGGCGAGGATTTTTCGCGTCTCGCCGACCGTGCCGCCGTTCGAAAGAACGGTTTCCTGTGCCTGAGAGTATTCCCCGCGACGCTTGGCGAGGGCGATAAACAGCGCGAGCAGACCGGTACAGATCAAAAGCCATTGCGACGATGGCACGGTGATCACCGTGGTCCCGGCGACCGCGCGCAGCACGAAACCCGCCGCGACCGCCATCACATCCACGATAACCAGATGCTTCAAACCGAACGTATACGCCACCGTGAGCGCGAAGTAAGCGACCGCCGACCAGAAAAAGTTGGCCGAAAAGTTGAGCCATGCCATCGTGAGTGCGGCGGGCACGGCGACCGCGACGAACGCCAACGCGACGTTCACCGGCAGTCGTCCCGAAGCGATCGGTCGCAGTTTTTTCTTGGGGTGGAGGCGGTCGGCGGGCGCGTCAATGGCGTCGTTAAGCAGATACACGCAGCCGGAAAGGACGCAGAATAATACGAAGGCGTAGGACACTTGGATCGCATCCGCGAGCGACGGATGTTTGTCCAGCGTGAATAACAACCCGGCGAAAAGCAGGGCGTTTTTCGGGAGCTGCTTGGGACGCATCCCCTTCAGCAACGCCACCGCAACGGAAGGCAGGTCAGTCTTTACCTTCTGTTGCAGTGGCGTCGTTCCTGTCACGGTCGGCGCGGGCTACTGGTTGCCGCCGAGCACTTCGAACGAGACGCTTTTCTGGTCGGACTGCTTGATGCCATCCTCATCCGCGACGGTGAGGGTGACGGTGCGCTTGCCAGCCGTCTTGAAGACCTGGGACACGGTGCGCCCGACGGCGTCTTCTTGAATGCCATCGCTGCTGTCGAAGTCCCACGAATAGCGCAGTGTGGACGCCCCCGCTTCCGCAGAGGCACTGAACGTGATCACGTCTTCGGTGTAGACGATGGGCTCTTCCAGCGACGCCGCGCTGATCTCGGTATCGTCGGTAACGATTTCCATTTCGCCGATGATGAACTGCTGGTATTTATCGCCGAAGATGGAGATTTCCTTGAGTTTCGCCCCTTCGCCGGTCGGGATCGCCGCCGTGGAACCGTCGCCCTTTTTCAGGATCGCCTTGATGGGGAAGGATAGCGGCACATACGAATCCGGGTCCTCGCTCGGCGGAACGACCACCGGGCGGATCATCTCGTACTGGGTGCCGTCCGCCATGGTCAGCACGAAACGCATCCGCTCGAACGGCGACGCGGCGAAGCGTGCCGTCTCGACCCCGCCGAAACTACCGGCACCGCCGAAACCCGCGGGCGGACCGCCGCCCGGTCCCCCGGAACCGCCGACGGAGCCGACCTGCGTCGAATCGAAACGTGTTTGCATACGTAAGTATGTCTTAGGGTTCGCGAACGCCGGGGTGAGATCTATCGGCTGGCGAAATGCGAGCCGTCCCCCCTGGTACAGGCCTTGCGTGGTGATGCGTATCGCCCGCGAACCAACCAGGACCGGCTTGTCCACTTCCTGTGCAGACCCGCTCCCCCAGGAACCGAGGTCCAGGCTGTCCTGAAGTCCCCGGTAGAGCGGCACGGAAACGACACCCTGCCGCGCCCCGGCGACCGTGGCGACACTGACCATAGCCGCGACGAGTGCGGCGGCGGCGAATGCTTTGAAGAAATTACTCGTTTGTTTTTTCATAGTTGGCTCTGAATATTTTATGACTGACGGCACACGCGCGTGATACTGCGCGCTTTACCCGTGTTCTCGTCTACTTCCACCAGGACGGCGTTTATCATGCCCGCCCCTTCCGCGACGCGCGCACGGTATTGCGGCAACTGCGTTCGGAACCGTTGCAGTATCGCCTCGACATCCATCCCGATGACGGATTCGACCGGCCCGCACATGCCAACGTCGGTGATGTACGCGGTGCCGTCGGACAGTACGCGTTCGTCGGCGGTCGGAACGTGCGTATGTGTTCCGACAACCACCGACGCGCGGCCGTTACAATGATAGCCGAACGCCACCTTTTCCGACGTCGTCTCGGCGTGGAAATCTATAAACAATACGTTCGTTTTCGCCCCGAATGTTGCAAGGAACTCATCCGCGGCGCGGAACGGGTCGTCCAGTGGTTCCATGAACACCCGCCCGACAATATTCGCCACCCCGATAAGGACCCCGGCTTTGGTACGAAACAAACCGCCGCCGCGGCCCGGCGCGCCGGGCGGATAATTCATCGGGCGCAGGACCCGCGGTTCGTCCGCGATTACCTGTACGCCATCGTCCTTCGCCCAGGTGTGGTTGCCCATAGTAACGACATCAATCCCACTCGTCAAGAGGCAGTGGGCAATCCCGGGGGTAATACCCCACCCGCCCGCGATATTCTCCGCGTTGGCGATGACCATATCGGGGGAATATTCGTCGCGTAATCCCGGCAGGGTGGCCAGTACCGCGTCCCGTCCCGGCTTGCCGACGATGTCCCCAAAAAACAAAATCTTCATGGGTCAGGTGCCGGGTGTCGGGTGTACGGACGAGACGTGACCGCGCTACGGCCCCTCTCTTCCCGGCACCCGACAACTAGCACCTACTCTCTTTCTACTTCGCGTACTCAACGGAGCGGGTTTCGCGGATCACAGTCACTTTGATTTGACCGGGATACTGCGACGCCATCTCCTCTTCGATTTTCTTCGCGGCGTCACGGGCGAGTTGCATCGCCGCCAGATCGTCCACTTCGCCCGGACGCACCATCAAACGGATTTCGCGTCCCGCCTGCACTGCGTATGTTTTCTCTACACCGGGGAAAGCATCCCCGATGGTTTCGAGCTTTTGTAACCTTTTCACGTAGTTTTCTAGCATTTCGCGTCGTGCGCCCGGCCTGGCAGCGGAGATAGCGTCGGCTATCTGAACCAGGACCGCCTCGACCGTTTCCGGTTCGATGTCGTTATGATGCGCTCCCGCCGCATGTGCCGCTTCCGCCGGCTCACCATACCGGAGCATGGTGTCGCGCGAAATCAGCGCGTGGGGCTGGTCATTCTCGTAATCCACCTTGCCCAGATCATGGAGCAGTCCGGCGCGGCGAGCGATTTCCACGTTCGCCCCGAGTTCCGACGCCATCGAGACACACAAGTTCGACACCTCGATGCTATGCGTCAGGATGTTCTGTCCGTAACTGGTCCGGTAGCGCATCCGCCCGACGAGTCGGATCAGTTCCGGGTGCATTCCGGAAACGCCGCTTTCCAGCACCGCCCGTTCGCCCGCCTCGCGCATCTTCTCCTCAACCTCGACCTGCGCTTTCTCGACCACTTCCTCGATGCGCCCGGGATGGATCCGTCCGTCCATCACCAGCGAGGCGAGAGCGAGCCGGGCGATCTCGCGCCGCACCGGATCGAAGCACGAAACGACGACCGTTTCCGGCGTATCGTCGATGATGACATCCACTCCGGTGAGCGTTTCGAACGCCCGGATGTTGCGCCCCTCACGCCCGATGATGCGCCCCTTGAGGTCGTCGGACGGCAAGGGGACTACCGAAACCGTGGTTTCCGTGGTCTGCTCGACCGCGCACCGTTGAACCGCTAAGGTGACAATATTCCGCGCCCGTCGCTCGCCTTCGTCTTTCGCTTTTTCCTCGATGTCGCGGATCAAGCGTGCGGCCTCCATGCGCGTTTCGTCCTCCACAGCGTGAAGAACTTGCGCTTTCGCCTCGTCGCTACTCAATCCGGCAACCCGCTCCAACTCCGCCCGCTGGCGACCGAGGAGATTTTGCAACTCGGTTCGCAGTCGGTCAGATTCGGTGTCTTTTTCCCCCAGAGCCAGCTCTTTTTTTTCTAAGTTCTCAACCCGTCGGTCCAGAGTCTCCTCTTTTTGCGCCAGTCTGCGCTCCAGCCGTCCGATTTCCGCACGCTTGTCGCGGTTTTCACGTTCCAACTCGGCGCGGAGGCGATACGTTTCCTCCTTCGCCGCAACAATCGTTTCTTTTCGTCGGGCCTCGATATTTTGGTCCGCTTCGTCTTTTTGCTTTTTTAATTCCGCTTCCGTTTGCTTGAGTTCGCGTTCACGCGGCTCGATGCGGAGGCGCACAAATCCCACAATCATGGCACAGGTGACAACGGCTGTCACCAGGGCATCCACGGCAAAATGCGTAATATCTATAGTTCCCCTCACCTCCAGACTTGTTATAATACTAACAAGCGTCCGGCGGATCGGCGGAGCGTTTTATGGTACTGGACAATAGGCGTCGCCGGTCCTCTCCTAAGCCGTTCGCGCCCGAATGTAGTATACGGCGATTAACTATATTTTTCCTGCGTTACTTGTTTCCCGCCTGCCAATTTACCATTTAGTTCCGCTCGCGCGGAGCAGATCTCACAGGGGATGATAAAATGGGGACCGCGTTTTGCTTAGAACTGGAACGGTTGATCGTGATGAGTTATGCCCGCGCCCGATTGTGGCTGGGAATTACCGGTGTCGGAACCATCGTCGTACTGTGCCTCGTGGCGCTCGTTTTCCGCATACCAGCACTACTCCTGCACACCGGCGCGCAACCGGTATGGCGGGACGGATACGAGTTGGCGGCGGTGCTATTTCTTTATGCCACCGTCCAGGGGGCGTTCGACTTCTTCGGGGGTCACATCCTGCCCACCGAGTACGGGCGTACAACCGCGCGGTTCGGCGCGTTTCTCGCCGGGTGGCTGCGCGGCGTCCTGTGTCATAGTGCGGTACTGCTTCTCATCGGGGTCGCCTTAATCCGGGCGTCACAGGCGGGCGGCTTCTGGGCGACGATGGGCACATTCGCCGCCATCAGCCTCGTCCTGCTTCTGGCACAAGCCGGGTTGGCGGGCCTCATCGGTGGCATTCCGTATCGCCGAGGGGACGACCTGCCAGGCTCACTTCCGGTCACGGTGGCGCAAAGCACGACGCCGTACTTCACCGGAGGGATCGTCGGGGTTCCCGGGTTCGAGCGACTCGTCCTCCCCGCACGCTGGCAGGATGCCTTTTCACCCGAGCAAATGGCGGCGATTCTTTCGCGTAAAACGGGGGTGGTTCGCACCGGGTCGCGCCTGCGCGGACTGGCTCTGGCGATCGGCTTCAATGCGATCGGTTTCGCGCTCTCGTATACACTCGGGGGCGGCACCGCAAGTGTTGCCGCGCTGGTGTCGACCAGTCTATGGTTCACCGTCTGGTCATTTATTGGGTTACTTCTACTTCCCACGCCCTCACAGAGCGGCGTGTTCCGCGCCGACGCGTTCGCGCTGAGCAGCGGCACGGATGCGGACACACTCGCGAGCGTCATCCAACGACTGGACGAAGATCAGGACGATGAAGCGACGCGTCCGTCCGGCGTGGAAAAAATCTTTCACCCGCTGCCGTCGGTGGAGCGGCGTCTCGCCCGACTTTTCACTCCAGAAACGGCGGACCCCGGCGCCTGGCACGCGGCGCGAACGGCGATCTACCTGTCGTGGGCGGGGATGAGTTTTCTGTCTCGCGCCGTGCATTGCAACTCCGGACGACCGGACGCGTGGGTTTTCCTGCCGAGCGACTGATTTACTGGCGCGCCAGTAAATCAGTCCTCCTCATCGTCATCACCCATATTCCCGCTATACAGTTCGGCTACCACCCGCTTGATCACATCCGAACCGAAGCCGCGTCGTGCCAGAAACGCCCACAGTTTTTGTTTCGCCTGGGGTGATTTGTCGGCGGGCCGCTCCCCGACGCGCTTCACCGCGAGAGCGCGAACCGTTTCCCGTTCGC
>JACMMA010000092.1 GCA_014379275.1 Armatimonadota bacterium
CGGTCCACACGGTCAACCTGCCATCGTTCCACTCGGCACCGGCGGCACGCGGTTCCAGCGGCGCGTGCGCGATATAGGCCACGGTGTATGTGCTGTCGATCGTCCGGTCCGCCGCCGCCATCCCTTCCGCGACTGATCCCTCCGTGTGGGAAGTAATGTCCCCACCGGCGAGATGCATGTCTCGTGAACTCTTTCGGAGATGGTCGAAAACCTCGTGTGTGGACGGTTGACCTACCGCGGCTTCCCACTCCACCCGCATCGCCTCGACGGCTCGCGTGGCGGTCAGTATGTCACCGGCGACGGCGCCGACGAAGTCGCCGTCGCGGACGACCGTTGCACCCGGCATTGTTTCCGCCGCGCCCGTGTCGAGCAACAGGCGCCGCGCATTCACAGAAGGAGAGCGTAGCACCTTGCCATGAAGCATGCCGGGGCGCTTGATGTCCGAGGTGTACCGGTGTCCGCCGGTGACCAGAGCGCGTCCGTTGGCCCTGGGATCCGGCATATCGCCCCCGCCCCATTGTGTCGCGGGCTTCGTGACGACTTCGTCGCCGACTGCTTGGAATCGTTTCTGACCACGCGCCAGCTCAGCGATAGAAAACTCGCGCGTCGTTCCGCGCTGGACGACTTTACCGTTTGTCATGAAAAGCGAATCGCGCTGTAGCTGTGCCTGTTGCGTGGCGAGGTCCAGCAGAATCTCGCGCATCGCGGCAGCGACTTTTCGTATTTGGGGGGCGATAATCGGCGACGTTCGGCTGCCGGCGGTTCCGCCGTCGAACGGGGAAAGGTCCGTGTCGCCCATCACCATCCGGATGGACGCGAGCAGTACCGGAAGTTCGTCCGCGATGACCCGGCTCAAGGAAGTGCGGATACCCTGCCCGAACTCGACCTTGCCGGTGTAGCCCGTGACCAGACCGTCCTCGCCGACGTGAAGCCAGACGCCGATCTCTTGCGGGGACGATACGCCCGGTCCGCCGCGCCGCCCGCCGCCTGATTCGTGGCTCGCGGGCACCTGATCGAACGCGAACACGACCACGAGGCCGCTGCCGACAAACGCGAAGAATTCGCCCCGCGCCGTCTCCCATTGTTGGTCTACCTCGCTCACGCGGACTCCTCCGGGGAAGTGTCGGCTTTGAGCGTTTGCGCCGCCCGGCGGACGGCGGCAATAATGCGGGAATGCATCCCACAACGGCAAACGTTGACTTCCAGCGCACGGGCGATTTCCGCCTCGCTGGGGTCGGGGTTATCACGCAACAGGGCGACACCCGACAGGATCATGCCCGGCGTGCAGTAGCCGCACTGCAGGGCGCCCGCTTCTAAAAACGCTTCCTGCAACGGGTGCAGCCGTCCGTTCTGCTCCAACCCCTCGATCGTGGTGACGCGCTTCCCGCGAACGTCGCCCACCGGCGTGACACACGACGGCGTCGGCTGCCCATCGATGATGACGATGCAGGCACCGCATTGCGCTTCGCCGCACCCGTATTTGGCACCGGTCAGGTCGAGGTCGTCCCGCAGTACGCTGAGCAGACTGCGCTCGGCATCAACACGAATCGTGTGCCGCGATCCGTTCACGTCCAGTTCGGTGATCTTTATCATAGGCTGACTTCTTTTTGCTGGGCACCCCCGGGTTGGCACCGTCCGTCATCCGTAGAGTACCCGACAACACGACCTTATGAAGTGAGCTACTTCTCCCCAAGCACCTCCATCACGGATGGGAGCCCAATCAATTCCAACTACAGGGCTCGGGTTGGGGCGGACGCGACAAGCCGTAGCGTCCGTTTCCGGCTCGTCGCAGGGGTGTGCCTATTCGACGAGGACAAGGGAGCTGCTGCGTCCCTTGGTCATTCGCTGTAGGGACTGCATCAGTGCGCCCCCTTTGCCGGTCGCCGCGTCGGTGAACGCCGGTTTCAGACGCGCCGGGATCGGGAGCAAGATGCCCAGCTGCGTGTGGCGAAAGCGGTAGATCTCGGTGCCGTTTGGGAGCAGGAAGCGTACCGCCACCTTGCCGTTTTCGATGTGGTGGAACGCGAAGGCTTCCAGCAGGATACTCGGGAATACGTACATGTCGTCATCGTCGCCGCCGAACTGCTTGTTGGCGAGCGCCTTGACCAACCCGTCCAGCGTCGGCGGCGGGGCGACCTTCTCCCGCGCGAGAACCCGGCGCACGACGCCGTCCGCGAGAAGCGCCCGCCGAACCTGCTCGGCGGGAAACAAGTCGGTGATACGGACCCGCTTCCCAGGCTGGCGCACGTCCACGGTGGCGAAGCTCTCATAGCCGGACGGATGCGCCCCACCCTCCCAGTAGTAGTCGCGCTCGTAGCTGAGCAGGGAGCCGACCACAGACAGCGGGAAGAACGATACTTCATAGTGGTCTTCCGGCTCGACGGCGTCCGGCGTGCGATTGCCTTTTTCGCCTTTCAACGCCGCAACGACGGAGTACGCGACTTTCCCCGAAGGACGACTGGTCGCGGTCAAGTCCCGCGCGGTCCAGCGATACGCATACCCGCCCGCCCTACCGCTCCAGTAGACCGGGGAAGTCTGCGCTTCCACCCGCGCGATAAACGCGAGACCGAGCACCAACAGCAAGCCTACTATCACACTCCCGAAGTTTTTCTTTTGCATGGTTATTTTGTATTTCTTTTTCGTCCTGCGCGGGCGGCGCCAACCGGGCGTCGGATCGTTGTTACCTGCGGTGCTCTTTTCCAGATTAGTGAGCCTAGATAGACCCCTGCTATTTTCCCGCGAATCCGCCGTTGTTGCCGCCCAAAGGCCCCCTTGGCGGCCAAAACCGCGGAATAGCGGGGAAAAAGCAGGGGTCAATAAAGGCGCAACAAAAAGGAAAAAATCCC
>JACMMA010000635.1 GCA_014379275.1 Armatimonadota bacterium
CCCCGTCCGGGCAGGACAAAACAAGAAAACGGAAAAACAGGAAAGCGCGTATCGTAACGCGAAACGGAGAGCGGAACACGCACGCCTGCGGACCGTAAAACCCGGCGTGATACAAGGATAAAATGATGAGTACAATTACCGTTGCCTTCGTCGGAGCGGGGCATATCCATACGCCTGGCTTTATGGGAACCATCCAGAAACGCTACGCGGACACCGTTTCCGTCAAATACGTATACGACCACGATCAAGCCCGCGCCGAGAAATGCGCCGCCGAACTGGGCGCGACCGCGACCACGGACGTCGCCGTCATCACAAACGACGGCGACGTGACCGCAGCCATCGTCTGCTCGGAAACCAACCGGCATGAGGCGTTGGTCCTGCCGCTCGCGGCGGCGAAGAAACATCTGTTCATCGAAAAACCGATCGGAATCGCGGCGGCGGATGCCCGCAAAATCGCGGATGCCGTCGGAATGGCGGGCGTCCTATTCCAGACCGGGTACTTCCGGCGCGGCGACGCGAAAATGCAGTTCCTGAAAAAAGCGGTCGCGGAAGGCAAGTTCGGAACGATCACTCGCGCACGTGGCTCGAACTGCCATGGGGGTGCGCTCGGCGGCTGGTTTGACGGCGAGTGGCGCTGGATGGCAGACGTGACGCAAAGCGGCTGCGGCGGCTTCGGCGATCTCGGAACGCACCTTCTGGATATCCTGCTCTGGCTCTTCGGCGAAGTGGAAACCGTGACCGCGCATCTGTCGAACGGAACAAACCGATACGGATGTGACGAGTGGGGCGAGGGTGTGCTTCGTTTCAAGAACGGCACGGTGGCCACTCTCGCCGCGGGATGGAACGATATCACGAACCCCGCCGAACTCGAAATCTGCGGGACGGAGGGGCACGCGATCATTTTCAACGGGCAACTGTATCTTTCCGGAAAAGCGTTCGGCGAGGGCGTGAGCGACGAGCAACCCTACACGGAGATAGGCGCGGGCGTTCCGGCGGGTCTGGACGCGTTTCTGGACGCCCTGATCACGGGCGAAAAGTCACCCGCCCTCGTAACGGTAGAGGAAGCCGCATACCGCAATGTAGTCATGGAAGCCCTGTATAAAGCCGCGAAGGAAGAAGCGTGGGTTAAGGGATAACAGGTGAGTTACGGGGGACAGGGCGAGCGATTCACCATCGCTCCCCTGTCCCCCGTAACTCACCTCTCAGCCTGAGGTACAATGAGGCGTTGCGTATCGCCGTAACGGGAAACGCTTATGACGCCAATCAGAGACACGCGCCGGATACAGTTCGCGGCGGTCGGTCTAGCATTCGCAATGTTCGGGGCGATCGATCTGCTCATTCTTTTTCTCACACCCGGTCAGGAGCGCGGTGCCGCTCTCCTTCCGCCGATACTTTCCGGGGTTGTCGTAATCGCTGTTCTGCCGTTTCTTCTATCGTTGTTCGAACAGCAACAGGCGCGCATCGAGCGGCAGGCAACCGAGATCGAAACGCTTCACGCGATGGATGCGGCGATCTTCTCGGAAATGGAATTACCCCGCCTCCTGCCGGTCGCCGCCGATAAATCGCTGGTAGCCTGCGACGCCGAAGCGAGTGGTATTGTGGTTTTTGACCCCGTTACCCGTAAGCTTGCCAATGAATCGTATCGGATGCCCGACATCGCCGGAGAAAAAGAACAGGCGCGGTTCACGTCTCTCGTCCGCGGGGGAAATGCAGGCGGCGATGACGAGTGGGAAACACTGGCCGCGCCGTTAATGCGCGCGCATGTCGGCAGTGCGGATCAGACGACCGGCTATCTACTCGTCGCGCGCCGCCGGGTAAACAACCGTCCGTTCGGGAATTCGGATCGCCGCCTGTTGGACGCGCTCGCCGGAACCGTCCGCATCGCCGTCACCAACGCGTACGCGCTGGTCGCCGCCCGTGAGGCACAAGCCGTGCGCGAGGAACTTAAAGTAACCAAGGAACGCCAGCGGCGGGACCAGGCCCTCACGCGCGCCATGACGGAAGGACTTCTGCCGGAGATACCGAAGCGTGTCGGGGCGTGGGAATTCTCCCAGCGCTACGAAGCGCAAAGCGACGAAGCCCCGGTCGGGGGAGATTTGTATGACCTGTTTCAGATCGCGCCGGGAAAATGGGGTGTATTTATCGCGGATGTTTCCGGCAAGGGACTCGCGGCAGCGCGGCGGATCGCACTCGTGAAATATGCGCTTCGCTCCTACGCACGGGAACATTTCTCGCCCGCTAAAGTCCTGGATCACCTGAATGAGACCCTGTTCGACGAGCCGGAGTTGACCGGCTTCGTGACGTTATTTTACGCGATTCTGGATGAGCAAGCGCGGGAAGTGGTATGGGCGTCGGCGGGACATGAGGCACCGATCCTCCGCCGGACGAACGGCGACTTTGAGGCTTTACACTCTACCGGAACCGTGCTCGGCGCGATCCACGATCTGACTTACACCGAAAACCGTTCGGTCTTTCATGCCGGCGACGGCTTACTCCTGTTCACCGACGGACTGAGCGAAGCCCGCGCGGCAGGCCAGCGCAAGCAGATGATGGAAGTCGAAGGGATCGAGCGGGAGTTGGCAATCATCTTCAGCACTCCCGAGAACACCATAGAGCCTGTTTCGGTCGCGGACGCGATGATGACCGCCCTGCATCGATTCACGGGCGGCAAGCTTTCCGACGACACCGCCGTCGTCTGGATGCGGTATATGCCGGAGTAGGCCAGTCCGCCGGGGAGGTTAAAACCTCCGCAGGGCGATTGACATTTTGCGCCCCCCGCTCGTATCATTGCCTCGGCAGGAAGCTTTTCAGAAAGTAGTTTCGCTGTCACTCTTTATAAACGAATCGGGATAGTACAAAATGACAATGACGACGATTTTTAGCGGCATGGGTTCGCCGGACGCGCTTTTATCGGGCACGGCTTCGGCAAATAAACCACTGCGTGTCAACGCCCACATTCATTTACCGCCGAACTTTTCCGCTTTCGAGACCGCGAAACAGGCGATTGATCTGGCGAAAGAGCAGGGCATCACGGTTTTAGGGGTGAGCAACTACTACGATTACTCGGTCTACGAGGAATTTACGGCACTGGCGCGGCAGAACGGAATTTTCCCTGTTTTCGGTCTGGAGATCATCACTCTCGACGATGCGTTAGTGAAAAGCGGTGTGCTGATCAATGATCCGGGCAACCCCGGCAAGTTCTACATTTGCGGAAAAGGTATCACGAAATTCAACCCGCTTTCTCCGGACGCTCTCGCGCTGCTCAATGTCATCCGGGAACGGGATTCCGGGCGAATGGCGGCAGTGACGGACCGGCTCGCCGTGCGCTTTTCCGAGGCGGGGTTGGATACCGGATTGACCGCGACGGCGGTCAAGGAACGTGTAGTCGCGCGACACGGGTCGCCGATCGAAACCGTTTACTTGCAGGAGCGGCATGTCGCGCAGGCGTTCCAGGAAATACTCTTCGAGCGCATACCGACAACGGAACGCGCCGGACTGTTGGCCAGAGCTTTTGGTGTCACCCCGAAATCCGCCCCGGACGACGCGAACGCCGTGCAGAACGAAATCCGTTCCGCGTTGATGAAAGCGGGAAAGCCGGCCTTCGTCCCCGAAACGTTCGTGGACCGCGAACACGCGTTCCGCTTGATTCTTGCCCTGGGGGGGGTCCCGTGTTACCCGACGCTCGCGGACGGCACCATCCCGGTGTGCGGGTTCGAGGAACCGGTCGAGGATTTAATCGCCCGGCTCAAGAACTACGGGTTCACGTGCGCGGAGTTTATACCCATTCGGAACACGCCCGAGGTGTTGGCGAAGTACGTTAGTGCGATGCGCGACGCGGGCATCGTCGTTACGGCGGGAACCGAACATAACACCCGCGATCTGCTCCCCATCGCGCCGACCTGTCTGAAAGGCGCACCGATCCCCGCCGAAACGCGGGCGATCTTCGAGGAGGGCGCGTGTGTTCTCGCGGCACACCAGTATCTCGCCAGTCGCGGCGAACCGGGCTTCGTGGGCGCGGGCGGCGAGCCGAACCCGGATTTCGCGACGGACGAGGCGCGCATCGCCCACTTTGCGAAACTGGGTAAGGCGGTCATCGACAAGTATCTAGGATGAGGCTCCAGAACGAACGACAACCCTTGATCGCCAGTGACGGAAAATAAAGTTTGCCTTTTGTTTGCTTATTGGTTATAATGGAGGCAAGCGGGCGGAGCCGCTATCTCTCATGCTGGAGGATGAAAGCCATGTCAGTTGCGGAAATCGCACAGTCTCTTGTAGACCTGTGCCGTGCCGGTAAGTTCGAGCAACCTTACGATACATTGTTTGCCGAGAACGCACGGAGCGTGGAAGGGACTGGGGAGAGCGTCGAAGGACTCGCAGCCATCAAGGTGAAAAGCGCGGAGTGGGGAGAAAACAACGTGGTTCACGGTTTCACCGTGAACGGTCCGTTCGTCGGGACCGACCAGTTCGCCGTCCACTTCGTGTTGGAGATCACGCCGAAGCGAAGCGGCGAGAAGATGTCGTTCGTGGAAGTCGGCGTTTACGCCGTCGCGGACGGCAAGATTGTTGAGGAAAAGTTCCTTTACGGGGCTTAGTACATGTCGAAACGGTTGGTCATATCGGCCGGGGGTTTGTGTACCCCCGGCCGACATAATCACTACCGACCGTAGGCAGGCTGATGCACCCGGATTGCGGCAATCGCCGACGGCTTCGCGCCGTCCGCGACCAACTCCAGCGTGTGCTTGCCGTTCGTCAAACCGCCCGCAAGCAGGACCGCGTTTTCTTTCGTGGGGTCTGCGGGCGTCGTCACGGTATAAACGTCGGTGCCGAGCAGATACGAACGCCAGGTGATCGCGTGGCCGACACTCAGTGCAGGCGAGGTTCCCCGGAAAAACGACTCCGGCTCGATTTTGACCCGCCCCGAAGGCGACGTAAACGCGGCATCGCTTTTCCCCGATCCGTCCGCGCCTGTCTTCGAACCGGAAACCGAGTACGTCCAGGTCGCCGTCTTCGGGTCGGTGCCTTTTACCTCGGTGACTTTCAGCGTCCAATCCTCGTCGGCGAACGGTGCTGTGCTATCCACACGCGACAGCGAGAGCGGCGACGCCCACGGGTTCGGTGCGGGGCGCGTGAACGCGAAACATTCGCCGTGCGCCGATACCGGCTTACCATCGACGAGAACCCGCATGGTGCCGCCATCCGCCTTCGCTACGGGTAGCAGTTCGACGCGGTTTCCAGTGAACTCCAAAAGGAGCCGGTTCTTGTCCCACTTCACGTCCTTCGCCGGGACGTAATCGCGCACGGTCTTGTCGGCACTCTCGGATAACTCCGGGCGGTAAACGAGCGACTGCCCGACGATCTGCGCCATGACATAACACCCGTATTCGTTGAGATGAACGCCGTCTTTGAGCAGGGCTTGCGGCTTTAGCTTGTGCGTCTCGAGATAGCGAATCCACTCGCCGCGCACGTCTGCGAGTCCGGTCCCGTACTTCTTCGCCACGCCGGGCAGGACCTCGTTGTTCATGAAATTGTCCCAATAACCCGGCTTCTTATTTTCAAAGTTGGCGGACGGGTCATACCCCCCCTCGGCGATATGATCGCGCTGTAGCAACACTTCGGCGGTCGTGCGGGAGCGGATGCGCTTGATGATCTCCTCGTAATCGGTGTGCGCCCCGTAAACATGAAAAATCACCAGATCCGGGTTGAACGGGTACACGTCATGCTCGGCGGGACGGATCAACACCTGTGATGCGAAGCCGCCGATGGCGCGGTTCTCGATCTCTAAATCCGCGTGGGGAAACCGGCGACGCAGGTCGTCCGCGACCTGATTCGACCACCTCTGCTCCGTGATCGACTGCCCGTAAAACAGAATCCGGACGTGGTTGCGCTTTTGCGGTGTGCTGGTCGCCAGAAGGCGCATCGTCCGCTGGATTCCACGCCCGAGCGCGTCGGGGTCCGCGACGGGGGCGGGCTTCGCCCAGGCTGGATTTATAGCGTCGCCGGTCACGGGGGCTGGTTCCGGCTTCGGCGCGTTGCCGGTTTTCGTCTCGTCGGCGTGGACGCAGGACAGGGAGAGGGCGATGGTCATGGCGAGTAGGGCGACTTTGCGGTGTATCATACCCCCATTATCCCCCATGAATCGGGTGTTGCCTATGAAAGTGAACGGTTTTGGGAAAATAGTTTCGCAAGAGACCTCACCCCCGGGTACCCGGAGGGTGAGGTCCTTCTTACTCCACGTAGTTCTTCGAAATGCCCATCTCCTCCGGCGCGTGCAGGCGGAGCATTTTCGAGTTGAGGTCGGTTGGCAGGCTGTTCGCCGTCGCTTTCGATACCACATACATCACGATCAGGGAGAACGGAACGCCCCAGATAGCCGGCTGTTCGAGCAGGGCTTTCGTCAGCGGGGACACTTCCAAAGGGAGCCACTTCTTTTCGATGCCCATGAACGTAATAATGGCGAACAAGGACATCGTTCCGCCGAGGAGCATGCCCGCCGCCGCGCCGTAGCGCGTCAGGCCCCGCCACCACGCCCCGAGGAGCAGGAGCGGGAAGTAGGACGCCGCCGCGATGGCGAACGCCCACCCAACGAGCAACGTGATGTCGAACGATTCCACGAGTAAGCCGAGTCCCATCGAAATGACGCCGAACACGACGGCGGCGACTTTGAACGCGGTCAATCGCTCCCCGGTGGTCGCGGTCGGCTTAATCATTTTGCCGTAAATGTCGTGTGCCAGTGCGCCGCTCATGGAAACGAGTAGCCCGCTAAACGTCGACATGAACGCCGCGAACGCGCCCGCCGACGTGATGCCCGCGAGGATTTCGCCGAGTAGCTTGTTCTCTAAAATGCGCGGCAGGGCGATCACGACCGAGTCCGTCTTGTTGTTGGCGTAAAGAGCGGGGAGCAGTTCTCGCCCCAGTGCGCCCCACATCGGCGTGAACACGTAGAACGCGCCGAGCAGTACCATCACCCAGAACGTCGTGCGCTTCGCCGAGCGACCGTCCGGGTTGGTATAGAATCGGACCAGGATATGCGGCAGTCCCGCCGTCCCGCAAACCAGCGCGATGATCAGGGAGTAGGTGTACAGGAGCGGGTACCCATGCTTGCCGGTCAGGGTGCCATAGGGTTCGATCCACTTTTTGTTCGCGGGCGCATTTGGAACGTACGTATCGGAATCGAATACTGCAGTAGTCGGCGCACCGAATTCTAATTTTGGCGCGGTCAAAGTTCCCGACGCGCCAAGTGGAGTGCCGTCCTTGTTAGAAACGGAGTTTGCTGGAGCACCACGCAAAATGCCGCCTCGTTCTACCGAAAAACTACCCTCAACGGTATTCAGTGGATTGTCGTTGCCGTCGAAGAGAAATGCCGACGTGTCGTCAACTCCATAAGGTATGGTTTCAGCGAGACGCGGATCAAGTTTCGCGGCGGAACCCACCTTGTCAACCATCGCGCCATCGGGAAACATTACCGAAGTATCGGCCAGAGTCGAAAATGCCATCACATTCGCGGGGGCTTTATCTTTCCC
>JACMMA010000093.1 GCA_014379275.1 Armatimonadota bacterium
AACGCGCGGGATTTGAGGTAGACGTGCGCACCGGCCTCCCGAAAGACGAACTGCTCGCGATTATCGGGCAGTACGACGCGCTCGCGGTGCGCTCGGAAACCAAAGTCACCGCCGACGTCCTCAACGCGGCGACGAACCTGAAAATCATCGGGCGGGCGGGCGTCGGCGTGGACAATATCGATGTCGAGCGGGCGACCCAGCGCGGCGTCCTCGTCGTCAACTCCCCCGAAGGTAACACCATAGCCGCCGCCGAACTCACCGTTTCCCTTCTTCTGGCGATGTCGCGCAACATCGCCCCCGCGAACGCGTCCATGAAAGCCGGGAAATGGGACCGTAAGTCCTACACCGGCGTCGAAGTGTACGGAAAAACGGCGGGCGTGGTCGGGCTGGGTAAGATCGGGCGCGAAGTGGCGAAGCGACTCATCGGGCTGGAGATGGACGTTCTCGCGTACGATCCGTTTCTGGGGCAGGAGCAGGCCGAAGCCCTCGGCGTACGGCTCGTGGATCTGCCGACGATCTATCGGGACTCGGACTACATCACGGTCCACGTCCCGAAAACCAAAGAAACGTCCGGCATGATCGGCGCGGAACAGATCGCGCAGATGAAACCGGGCGTGCGCCTGATCAACGTCGCGCGGGGCGGCATTTATCAGGAAGCGGCGGTGTTGGAAGGCTTGAATTCCGGGCAGGTCGGCGCCGCGGCGTTCGACGTTTGGGAGTCGGAGCCGACCGCCCCCGATAATCCGCTCGCGCTCCACCCGCGCACCGTCGCCACGCCGCACTTAGGCGCGTCCACGGAAGAGGCGCAGGTCGGGGTCGCCGTCGATATCGCCGAGCAGATCGTGGACGTGCTCCTCGGTCGCCCCGCGCGCGCCGCGGTGAACATGCCGAGCCTCGCCGCCGACCTGATGGTGCTTACCGCGCCGTACCTGCGACTCGCGGAAAAGATCGGGTCGCTCCAGTCGCAGCTCTCGACCAGCGGCGTCGTGTCTGTGGAAGTGACCTACGAGGGCGATTTCGCGCAGAACCAGCAGGTCCACCTGACCCGCGCCCTGATGCGCGGCTTGCTGTCGCCGATCCTGTCCGCGTCGGTGAACTACGTCAACGCCCCGACGCTCGCCGCCGAACGCGGCATCCGCATCACCGAGTCCCGCCGTGACGCGCTCGAAAACGCCGAGTTCAAGAACCGCATCATCGTCACCGCCCGCGCCCTTTCGGATCGGATCTGTACCATCGAAGGCACGATCTACGGCGCGTCGGACGCCCGTATCGTCGGCATCGACGGTTACGCGGTAGATTTCAAGCCGGAAGGGATGCACCTGATCACCCGGCATCAGGACCGCCCCGGCATGGTCGGCAAGGTCGGCACGCTCCTCGGCGAGGCGAACATCAACATCGCCGGGATGTACTGCGGTCGCGCCAACAAGCGCGGGCACTCGATCATGGCTCTGTCGGTAGATGACACCGTCTCAACGGAGGCACTCGCCATCATCGCCGCGATGGACGGTATGGAAGCGGTCCGTTTCGTGGAACTGTAAATCGCTCCCAGCCCGGGCCACCTTTCGGATATCCCGGGCTGGGAGGAAAAGTCAAATGGCATCGTCCCTTCGTACCAAACTTCGCATCACGTATAACGTTCTCTTCGCGCCCGGCTTCTGGGACGCCGTGGCGGGGCGGTTTGCGTGGGTGTCGCATGTGGTCCCCCCTTCCCACCCAGAGGATATCCGGGGAAAGGGGACCGGGGGGACGGAGGGTTTTCAGGATCTACGCGGCGCACTTCACAATCACAGCACCTACAGCGATGGGCTTTCCGATATTCCCACCATCATGGATGCCGCCGAAGAGGCGGGGGTGGATTTCGTTCTGCTCGCGGATCACAATACGATGCAGGCATTACACGACGGGTGGCAGGAGCGATACGCGGACGCGTCGCCGTTCCTGATGGTCGGGACCGAGGTTACCGTAGAAGGGGGGCGGTTCCTGCTCGCGCTGGATGTTTCCCCGGAATACGAGCCGGTGATCGGCGTTTCGGCGCAGGCGGGAATCGACACGATCCGCACGCACCGGGGCTTCCCTTTGATCTCGCTCCCGTTCGATATGAAGCATCCCTACGAGGATTGGAGCGTTTCCGGCTACGACGGTTTGGAGGTGCTGAACTTCTCGACGATCGCGCGGCGTCACATCAACTTCCTGTCGCTGCCCTGGATCCTGATCGTGCGACATTTCGGCGGCATGATGGCGGTCATTCGGATGATGGCGACACGCCCCGATGCCGCTCTGGCGCGGTGGGACTTGCTGACGCGCGGCGGGGCGCGACGGGTGGTGGGTATCGGATCGCTGGACGCACACGCGCGGATGAAGATGTTCGGAAAAATGTACTCGATCCCGACCTACGCCGATTCGTTCCGCGCCTGCCAGACGCATGTGCTGGTCCCGGACGGCGTCAGCGGGGCGGAACGCATCCCCGCCGTGAACGCCGCCCTTCGCGCCGGACGCTGCTATTTTTCGTATGACTGCCTCGGGGACCCAACTAAATTCGATTTCGTAGCGACTAACAAAGTGAAGGGTGCGGCGACAGTCATGGGCGAGTGTCTATCCATTTCGATGGGCGAAACCGTGTGCTTCACGGCGACATCTCCCGGCGAATCCACTCTGTTGCGCCTTTACCGGGACGGCCAACCGGTCGCGTCGTCGGTCGGTCGGACGCTGTCCGTGACTCTTCCGGCAACCCCGGGGGCGTATCGGATCGAAGTGTCCCGATTTCAAGGGCGCCTGGGCGGATTGTTCTGGGGGGTGCGCCCCTGGATCTATAGCAATCCCATATATCTTTCTTGAAAATGCCGATTAAATTAGGGCAGGAATCGGGCATAACAAACCGGAACAAACACACCGGTTTCATTGTTCTAATAAAGCAAGCGTACTTTCCAAAACTACCTGTTTGTTATTATCTGTGCGGTATACCACGGCGCGGCGATGATGCCGCCCGAAGAAGGAAACATTCTCAATCCGATGACGAGTATCGAACTCAAGCCCGGCACACGGAAGGCGGCGTCCACGCTGACCTTCGATCTCCACCCGTTATACTCCTCGATCCTCCGTGACGGTGCCACGGTGCGCGAGGGTGAAGTACTGGGACTCGACGGCGACCTGCGCCGCGTCCTGACTGCCCCGTTCTCCGGGGTGGTGCGCCTCCTGGTCACAGGGCAGGGCAGTGACCGGCGCGTTAAAGTCTACCTGACCGAAGGAAGCGTAACCTCGCGCCGCGCCGCGCCGTTATCCTTACGTGACACCACCAGCCGTCTCGAAAACAGCCGAAACTAACGCCGCGAAGTCCGGTCCGGACATCTCGCCCCGCTTGCGCGTGTTGTTCGTGGTGCTAATTTGCACCGTGCCGCTCGCGTGGCTCGGGGCGTGGTGGAACCAGTGGCAAGACGAACGCATGGGTGTGCCGGACGTGACGATTGCCGCGCCGGATAATAAGCCGGTCCTGTCTTTAGCCTATGATCCCCGCCACGTCGGAACGCTTCTGGTTTCGGCGGGCGACGACGCGCCGGGGGGCGGCGCGGTCCTGTGGGAGTCCACCGACAAAGCCGACAGCCAGTTGCCGACCCGCGACGCCGGGGCGTTCGGCCGCGTCCCGTTCCGGCGTTCCCGAACCCTGCGTGTCTACGGCAAGAAGGACAGGGGGTTCGCTCTCTATTCGCCGGACGGCGACTACTTCGCGACGTGGAGTGGCAAACTCACGGTCTGGAAGAACGATGGTCGTAATTCGGTGCCGCTGTACGACATCAAAGGCGAGACGTTTCTGCTCTCCTCGGAGATCATGGACGGGAACGCCGGTTTTCTGTTTCAAAGAAAAGGCGGCGACTACTGCCTGACGGTTCCAAAAAAATGCCAGGAAAAAACGGTCCGTGCAGCCGGGTGTGGCATCCAGGGTTCGGATATTACGGAGCTACCGAGGCACTTCACGCCGGAATTCAAAGGCATTTTCGCGACGCCGGAAAAGAACCGCCTGCGTCTCGTCGATCATGCCGCCGGGCGGACGCGACAAACGCTCAAAACGGGCACGGCGGACATCATCGCTTCGGCGTGGAGCAAAGACGGCAACCAGATCGCGGCGGGCGACAACCACGGCTGGGTATTCCGCTTCGTGCGCACCACCGACGGCACGTTCGTCCCGGCAAAGAAACTGCCCCGCTTCGCGCACGCACAAAACCCCGGACCGGGCGCACCGAAGGTGACCGCACTAGCCTTCTCGCCCGACGGGAAAACGCTCGCGACGGGCGGCACGGATGGCGCGGTCTTCCTATGGCGGCTGTAATTCGGGATCCCGGAGCACACCCCACCAATGCCTACGGTTTGACGGCTTCCCTACCAACGCCCGCGAACTGCTTCATGCGTAAACGGGCGCGTTCGGTCTGCGCGTCGGACAGCCCGCCCAGGTTCAGTGCCTGTCGGTAGGCTTGCTTCGCCTTTGCCGCGTCACGGGCGCGACCGTCGTACGCGTCGGCGAGCGCGAACCAGTCCGCGCCGCGGGAACGGCGTCGCGTCAACTCTTCCCGATACGCCAGTTCTTCCGCGGTTTTGCTCTGGTACTGGGCGATCGCGGCGAGGGCGATAAGCGCACGGGTTTCGCGCTCCGGTGAGGCGTCGGCGGGCCGTCCGATCACGCCTACCGAACCGGGTGCCGTATTCATGCTCCGGGCGAATCCGCCGCCGCTCGCGCTGAGATTCGCGCGGTACCCGGCGGTTATATCATCCAGAAGCCCTTTCGACGCGATCACGGCGAGCGTTTCCTGCGGGAAGACACCGGCGTCTGCTTGCGCGTCGAGCGACGCGCGGAATGCCGCCTCCGCCGCGATCTGGTTGCCGACGGAGAGCATGGCTTCGCCGCGCAGCCGGTGCCAGAGTCCCGCGCTTTCCGGCTGTTCGCGTAACGCCCGTTCCAGCGTTTGCAACGCCGCATTGGTTTGCTTTCCCGCGATCTGTGTTTGTGCCAACGCCTGATACAGCACCGCCTGCGTCCCGAACAGGCCGCTCGCCTTGGTCAGGCGCAACGCATCCTTGTAGTTCTGTGCCGCCGCCTCAAAATCGCGCTTCTTGGTTTGTACCTCGCCGATCGCGGCAGGCGGGGCGGGGTCGGTCGGGGCGATCACCCGGGCTTGATTGAACGCGGTCAGCGCGTCCTCCAAACGCCCGCCCGCCGCGTAGGCTTGCCCCAGACCGGTCAGGGCCTGCGCGTTGATCGGCGCCGTCTTGCCGCGGGAGGCGGTCCGGGTTTGGATCCGCTGATAGTTCGCGATCGCGCCCTTCAAGTTACCCGCCTCCCGCTGGGCGTCGGCGCGAAAAAACTGCAGGGCGACATTCTCCGGGTCGCGCTTCAAGGCAGACTCGAACAACTGCACCGCTTCGACAGGCTTGTCCTGCGCGAGGCGAAGCAGTCCCAGATTGACCTTCGGGTTCGCCCAACCCGGCGCGAAACTGATCGCGGTGCGGTATGCGGCGTTGGCGGCGGGAAGGTTTTCCGCGATCTGGTAGGCGTCTCCAACCAGGAGGTGTAGGATCGGTGAATTCGGGGTGGTCTTCAACGCGGCTTTGAGGCGGACGAGCGACGCCGAACTGTCCAGGCCGCCACTCGGCTTCCCGTAGCGACGTACCGCTTCCAGGTAGACGGTTTGCGCGGCGTCGGATTGTCCCGTCTGCGCGAGCGCGCCCTGTAAAAGAAGCGAAGCGACGAGGTCATCCCCGGTTAGACGGCACGCCACCTTGAACTGCGCCACCGCGACATCCGGCTTACGTATCGTGGTGAGTGAGACTCCGGTCAGGAGGCGCAAAACGGGATCGTTGGGCGAGCGCAGTACCGCCTGCGCGTAAGCGCGGGCGGCGTCATCGAACTCGCCGATCTGGATGGCGCGGTCGCCATTCCGGCGCAACGCTTCCGTCTTGCGCTCGGTTTCACTGAGACCCGTCATGCCCAGGACGTCGGCACGACTCCTCGCCGCCAGAGGCTCTTTGTCGTCCGCACGTGCCCGAGAAACGCAAACAAAACCGCCCAACCCGGCGGCGAGAATCGCCAACGAAAACAGTCGCGAAGCGTGCATGACCCTTTTTACCACGGCGTAGCAGTTTCGCTCCCGGCGCCCGCCCCGCTCGTCGCGGGCAGTGCCCCGATAATCGCGCCGCCCGCACTGTAGCCGCCGAACAACCCGCGCCGCTGTCGCTGACGAATCATCGTATCCGTGACCGGCGGCGGCGCGTAGGCGGTACCGGTCACCCCGGAACCCGGGTGCGAGGAAACGACCGTGATCGCCTTTGACGACGAACCCTCATACGCAAAATATTCCCCGCTGGAAGACGGCGTGACCACACGGGGTTCCGGCGCAGTGCCACCGGTACGCACCGACGCTACCATGACGGGGGCGGGCGTCGCGTCGACATCCACGATAGTGATCTCGCCGAACGTCGGTTTCGGCCGCGAAACGTTTTGCGCGACACGATCCGCGTCCCGCACGTCTCGCGGCGTAGGAACTACGCGCATGGCCCGGGAGAATTTAGCCGCTTCCGTCCGAGGGGCGATCTCCGGGGAACGACCGCGTTTCCGTATACTCTCGACCATCGCGATCCGGCGCGGGACGGATTCCATCCCCGCAGACTTCGCCACGGTTACGGCGGGCGTCGCCGAAGGAGGCGCGACAAGAGAGGGGCGCGTGGTGCGTGCCTCGTCCATGGCAACCAATCCCGTCAGCGCTTTTGCGGTGTCCGCCATTCCATACCTTTCTGCGGTTGCGGTTGCGGTCTGCGCTACGGGCGACGGCGACGGTTTCTGCATCAGAACTACCGCGACGATGATCGCGGCGAGGGCGGGGGCGAACAGCAACACCGGACGCAGCGAAAAAGACCGACGACTTTCCCGCTGCTCCGTGACGATACGTCCTTCGATACGCTCCCACAGATCCGGCGCCGGGACATGGGCAGGCATGGCGGCCGGGCCGCGAGCCCGCAAAAAAGCGCCCACGGCGCGAACGGCTACCGCCTCTTCCTGGCAGGAAGGGCAGACGGACAGGTGCGCGCGGACGGCGGTGCGCTCGTCCGCGTTCAATGTCGCTCCCGCCTCCGCATGCCTGGTCAGAAGCGGCGCGATGATCCGGCAGGATAGCGGCCTTGGTAATCGTGAAAAAAGGGTCCGGCTAAACATAAATTTTACTGGTGTGCCTCCCCATCAAAACCGCCCGACGCGGCGAATAAGTCCTGGGTGTGCGGTGCGCCCGTCAGAACACCTTTCAGCCTTTTGCAGGCATAGTGCAGACGGGACCAAACGGTGCCGAGCGAACAACCAACGATCCCGCTGATTTCCTCGCACGAGCGACCTTCAAAATAATGGAGTAAAACCACGGAACGTTGTTTCTCCGGTAAGGCCTGTACCGCCTTGCGGATCACTTGCTCTTGTTCCTGTTTTTGCGCGGCTTGAAACGGGTCGCCGCCACGAAGCGGGTCGCAACCCGGGTCGGCGGGAAGGGATTCGATGCCCCCCATACCGGTTTCTTCGTCGGGCGAAAGCGAAACCAGCGATGCCGTTTCGTTCTTGCGCCGGCTGCGGTATTTGATCGCCGTGTTCACCGCGATGCGATACAGCCACGTGGAAAATTGCGCGTCCCCGCGGAAGCGGGGGAGACCCTTCCACGCCCGCAAAAACGTTTCCTGCAAAATGTCGTCCACGTCATCGGGCGACGCGACCATGCGCCCGACCAGTGCGGCGATCGGACGCTGGTACCGCTCGAATAACTCACGAAATGCCGTGCGGTCCCCTTCCGCGGCGCGGCGGACAAGGAAAACATCGCCGTCTGTTTCGCCAGGCGTCGCGAAAGGTTGCGCACCCCGTTCGGAATCGGAGGGTGCGCCCTGGTTGGGCGTGGCGGCTAAGGCGGCGTTGGGACCGGGCATCGAAAAAGCAAAACTCATGATTTCACCACCATAGAATAAAAGTCCGTGTGATTTTTATTCTCATCAGGCGGCGTGGGAATCCGTCGCGTTTATTCTACAAGCGAAACGAAACTCCGGCGCGTTCGGGGGAAACTGATTTCCAGTTTCCGTGTGTGTCTGTACTTCCATCTCCAAAAATATCTTGCGTAACACTCTGTCAGACCATATGAACCGTAACTGCCTTCAAATTTCTCCTACCAGAAATAAAAACCGGCACATTGGAGCGCCGCCGAGACGCCGAACGTCGCGATCAGGAGTGTCTCGCGGTCGCGGTCGGAGAGCGGATGCCGCGCCGCGACCAAAGCCAGAAGCGGATACAGAAACAAACACGCCCGCCCTGTTTCCCCGGTCCGATACGCCCCGGCGAGGAAAAGCAGGGCAAGACTCGCTACGCCGGCGACAAACATTACCCACACCAGGAAATCCTCGCGCCTCGCCGCGGACAGACCGCGCCACGCCGCCCAGAGCGCGAACGGCCCGGCGAAGAAGAGGAAGTCCGCGATGTTTTCAAGACGTGTCGCCACATATTCGGGGGGGCTAACGAGAAGTCGGAAGCCGTCCGGGTTTTCGTTCACGGAGGCAAACCGGAACGCGACAAAATAATCGAACCCGGTGAGGGCATACAGGACGCTGTAGCACAGCGCGACGGCAAGAAGCGACGACACAGACCGCCAGGGAAAGCGACGCGTTTGGGCGGTCTCCACGGCGAACAACACGGGCACGACCCAAACGACGCCGAAGGTGAGAAACGACGCGGCGAGCAGGGCGAGGAAGGTTTTCCAGAGCCCCCCCGCCCCCATTGCTGGGGGAGCCGGATAGAACGCGGGGGGGCGGTCGCCGGTCGAGCGCAACAATTCCGCTCTGTGCCCTCCGTCTCCCCCAGCATTGGGGGCGGGGGGGCTCACACGAACCGCCGTAACGGCGATGAAAAGTAGACCCGCGATGACGGCGTCCAACGTGGCGCAGAAATAAACCTGTACCGCGGGAAGGGCGCAGAACAAAAGCAGAACAAACGGCGGCGCACCGGCATGCCGAAACCCGACTGCAACCAGAGTGACCGCGATCAGACACACCACCACCGCGGCGAGAGCCGGGCGGTTCCCCGATGCCTGCCGCAGGAGCGCGAAAAACAACACCGCGCCGGGCGGGTGGGTCCGCCCGTGTTCCGCGAGCGTCGGCTGTACCGTCCGGTAATCGCGGACGAAACGCAGGGCACCGGCACCGGTCGTGATACGCTGCGCTTCGGCGTCGTGCCAGTACTGGATCGGCGCAGCCCTCGGCTCCCGCCCGGCGACGGGATGCGCGAACCCGCGCTCTGTCCCGTGTGTCGCCGTGGTTGCGAGGATCGAAAGGAAGCCGATCAAAGCGGCCACTCCATATCGGCGGCGCTCGGGCAGGTGCGGCAAGAAACGGACCGCGCCCGCGAAACCGACGACGCTCAACAGGGCGACGGTCGCCTGCAGGAAAGAAGGTATGCGGGGGTGTCCGTAGGACACCGGGAACCATCGACCGATCCCCAGCGGAATCGGGGAAACGTTTTGCCCCCACTGCGCTATCTGATGCGCCACAAATACCGCGAAAAGAAATACGAAAAGAAGAAGCAATTGGCGGCGCAAGGAGAGCAGGGGCGGGGGCGTAGTAGACACGTGCGCTATTGTATCAAAAAGTGCGGCGTGATAAACTGTAACGTTCGGCGCAGGAGTGCCGTACAGGGAAACAGGAAACGTTTCTTCCTTCGCGCAAAACACAAAATCGCGCGATATTCCGGCGGAAGATGGCGTTTGGGGCAAGTGATTATGCGGTTTCGCTGGTGGAACTCTTTCAACGTTTTGGCGGTCATTTTGCTGTTCATCGGCATCGCGGGAGCGATTTCCGGCGGCAAAATGGTATTCGATCCAGGGCGGGCGTCGAGCGGACGCGAATGGATTATTTACGTGGTCGCGGGCGGTTTGATGCTTTTCAACGGCTTTTTGCCCCCGAGCAACCCGCACGAAGACGAAGAAGAAACGCCGAGAGCGAAGAACGCCCGTTAACACGGCGACTTCCTTTCTATCGGTGCGAAACGAGGATTATGGCAGAAACGATTTCCCCCCTAGTAGAAGAAGATGAGCGACCGGTTGAAGAGGTGCGTTGCATCTATAACGGCACGCCCATCCCGACGATCCCGGCATGGTATGCGGGTGTCAAAGTAAAGTTTTTCTCCGAAGCCTCACGCAAGGCGACCGCGGCGGCGATCTCGCTGGCGGAACTCGAAGCCGGTCGACTGCGTGACGCCGCGGAAAACGACACGGAAGACGAAGACGCTTCGGACCTCGATGCCGATCTCGAACTCGAAGATGTCGAGCTCGAAATCGAGGACGACACCGAAGAAGCCGAACCCGAAGCCGACCCGGTGTAACCGGATTTTTGAACCGCCGAGACGCCAAGGTCGCCGAGGCCGGAGAAGAGGAAAACCGCTGTACCGTCTCCGGCCTCGGCGACCTTGGCGTCTCGGCGGTTCAAAAATCCGGGAGCGAG